>JBBQSR010000276.1:0-5670 GCA_038234855.1 Ktedonobacterales bacterium
CGCCCCTCGCGCGGCAACCCTTGACCGCGTGGCACGCGGGCGCGCCGCTGCAATATCCGCTCGGCGATGGTCCGCTGCCACGCGGCCTGACGCTGTGGCAGTTGGCCCCCTCCCCAGATGTCGCCAGCAGCACGCCCGCCAATGCGCCCGTCGCGGTGGCGGGCAGCATCACCGCGATCTTCGCTGGGCTGTGGCGCAACCGCGTCTCGGGTGCCATCCTGGCGCTGTGGATTCATCTGCTGCGGTCGTATTACCGGGTGTGAGGGAGGGGCATGCGCGTGTGAAGGTCGGGTGTGGCATCGTCACTTGCGTGCGCGATGACGCATGCCCCACAATATCAGTAAGACTGTTTTCTCCGCAAAGGAAACCACGAGAGATGGCGACAACGAATTCCGCCGCGCAGCCGACCGCCGCGCCCAAGCTGGCGGCGTGGGTCAAGACGGCGCGGCCCTTTACCCTGACGGCGGCGGTCAGCCCCGTGCTAGTCGGAACGGCGGTGGCGGCGCGGGCGGGCGTGTTTCATCCGCTGCCCTTCCTGGCGACGCTGCTGAGTTGCCTGTGCTTGCAGATCGCGGCCAACTTCTTTAACGAATATTACGATTACCGGTATGGGCTGGACCATCCTGAATCGTTGGGAGCCAGCACGGTCATCTTTCGTAACGAGCTGACGGCGGGGCAGGTGCTCGGCGGGGGCATCGGCTCCTTTGGGCTGGCGGCGCTCTTTGGCCTGGTGCTGATCGCGCTGGTGGGGCCGGTCATCATCCTCTTTGGCCTGGCGGGGATGGCAATCGCCTATTTCTATAGCGCCGCGCCCTTCAAGCTGGCGACGCGTGGGCTGGGCGATGTGATGGTCTTCTTGGCGATGGGCTTCCTCATGACCTGGGGGTCATATTACGTGCAGATCCACCACTGGTCATGGGCGGCCTTTGCGGCGAGCATCCCGGTCGGCTTCATCGTCGTCGCCATCCTCAACATGAATAACACGCGCGACTATCAGGACGACCTGGCGGTGCACAAGCTGACGTTGCCAGTGCGCTTCGGCCAGGACTTCGGCAGACGCTTCCACGCGACGCTGCTCGTCGGCAGCTATGTGGCGGTGACGGTCTTCGCGTTGGCGGGCGTGCTGCCGCTGCTGACCCTGGCGGTGTGGGCGACCTTCCCGTTGGCTTGGCGCAACGTGCAGAGCGTGCTGCACGCGACGGATCGCATGGCCTTTGTGCGCGGCATCAAGGCGACCTCGCAACTGCATCTGCAATTCGGCGTCGTCTTCGCGCTGGCTATTACCATTGCATCCATCACGCATATGGGGCGCTAGGGACAAAATCGAACACAAAAGCCACGAGAAATCTCCGAAGGATACGAAAAGGGGACGGGAGCGCGGAAGAAGATGCGGATGATCGCGGCGCTGTGGCGGGCACTGCCGAACCGCGTCAACTGGTGGGTGCTGGGATGGGGGCACCCGCGCTTCATGGTGAGCGTGGTCGGGGTCATCACCAATGACGCGGGGGAGGTGCTGGTGCTGCGCCATCTCTTCTGGAACGGGCGCGCGTGGGGGCTGCCCGCTGGCTATGCCCGCCGCGACGAGACGCTGGAGGCGGCGCTGGCCCGCGAAGTGCATGAGGAAACGGGGCTGCGCATCACGCCGCCGCATCTGGTGACGACACGGCGCACCACCCCCGTCGCGCTAGAGGTCGTCTTTCGCGCGACGCTGAGCGGGGGCACGCTGCGCCTACAGGGGCGCGAGATCTTGGCGGCGCGCTTCGTCGCGCCCGCACAGGTCGGCGACGTGGTGCCGCCACACATCGCGGCGACCATCTGGCGGGCGCTGGCATTCCCCATGCAAGGTTAAAGTTTCGGTGAATGTCTGGTAGTTGATCATCGGGCATGTTATAGTAGTAAGGAACGCGTGAGGGAGGTCTTTGTCTTCGATGAATCATTGTGAATTTTGTGGCGCGCCACTCCTCAGCATCACCAAGGTGTGCCCAAACTGTCATCGCGAGCAACCGCCCTATCCCCCGGTGTTGCCGGGTGGCGGCGGACGTAGCTATTCGGGCTGGGCGCTGATCTTGCTCGGGTTCTCGGGCTTTTTCCTGACGCTGGGCATCGCCATGTACTGGCTCGCGCCGTATAGCAACGCCTCGGCGTGGATCTATGGTTCGCCCGATTCGTATGTCAACACCGGTCAACCCGCGTACCTGGGTGCCGACCCCGCCAACCAGAACCAGGGGTTCATTCCCGGTAATGGCTATTTCATCTTCTTTGGCGGCATCGCCGCCATCTTGGCGGTGTGGTCGTTGATCAGCTATAACCGTGGCCGCCGCATCGACAAGGCGAACGCCGCCCTGCTCGAAACGCTGCGCAACAGCAACTAGCCCGCCATCTCTGGCAATAAGTCAGCCCCTGCACGCGCGGTGTATGCATCGCGCGTGCAGGGGCTGACTTATTTTAGGCTGGGGGGCGCGCCCTTCAGCAGTTCGGGCAGATTCAGCACCTGCACGATGCGTCGCCACACGCCGCTCTCTTGCCAGTGCAACAGGCGACGCCAGCAGGTGATGTGGCTGCCATAGCGCTTGGGCAACTTGTTCCACGCGCAATGGTGCTGCAAGACATACAGAATGCCATTCAGCACGCGGCGTGGGTCGGCCAAGGGGCGGCCCGTGTGTGGTGTCGCGTGCAGCAGCAGCGCGATCTGTTGCCACTGTTCATCACTGACGTCCGTGGGGATGTCGGCGACCTCGGTGTGGCGGGGGCGACGGGTTTTGGTCGGGCGCATCGCGTGGAGCGTCGCCTCGAGTTCCCGGTACCGCTCAGCGTAACGCCGGTAGTGTTCGGCGTGAAATTCGCACTGCTTGGCGTAAAACTGTAAATGCGCTTCCAGCTCGTCGAGCGGATCGCGCGCGGCAAAGATGCTATTCGCTGGCATCTTTTGCTTTTGATTCGGTGGGGCGATTTGATGTGGCGCGACCACGTCCATGATATCCTCCAACTACCCAACAACACATCCAGGCTGTATCATGGCATAATCCCTTGTGTGGTGGCAAGAGCGAATGCACAACCGTACCAAAGAGTACTACCCCATTACACGTGCCGCCACGTGTGTGCCGTATAGGCGCGGAACCACGGCGCGTCGATGATTTCGAGCGTGCTCGCCGCGCTCCCCTGCCACCGCAAGATCGCCATGCTGCCCGCGCGCACGACCTTGCCCGCCTCATGCCATTCCAGGTCGGCGAGCTTGCAAAAGTGCGTTGTGCCATTCACGTCCGTTCCCTCCGCCAGGGGACCACCAATGTGCCCATAGAAATGATAGCGCGGCTGCATGCGGTCCAGCACGGCGCGCATCGCGGGGATGCCCATTTCGCCGCGCGGTGGGGCATCATGCGTCAGCAGCACATCCGTGTGGCCCTTGACGCGGCCCAGCTTCGCCGTCTCGGCGGGCTGGATGTGTGTGTCTTTGATGACGCGCTGCCGTTCGCTGGTCGGGCCGATGCGCCCGATGCCCAGCACGCTGAGGCTGCTGCCATCGCGGCCCGTCACCACCAGCGGCTCCCCCGTTTTCAGGCAGAGCAACCGCCCATAGGCATCCACCGCGAAGGTGGGACCAGATGCCGCCCGTTCCAATCGATCCAGATAGTCTTGGTCCTCATGGTTGCCACGCACGAAGACGAACGGGCAATCGAGCGCGGCGAACGTCGCCGCCACCGGGGAGGCATCATCGCGTTTGCGAAAGTCTTGCATGAAGCCGAGTTCGGTCGGTTCGCGTTGTGCGTAGCGCAGGGTCGCACTGTCCAGCCGATCCATTGATGGATAGATGCCCATATCGCCCGCTTGCAAGATGAGGTCCAGTGCCTCGCCTGTCTCTTGCTGCCACCGTGCGCACAGCTTCAGGGCCAGCAAGATGCGCCCATGCACATCCGCGAAGATCGCGATATTCATCGGTGCCCCTTCCTTTCGTGCTCCGCTGCTGCATGCATGCAGGTTGCTCGCCATCATGCAGCGGGTGGCGCGACGTGATAGATGCCCCCCTCGCGGGAGATCAGTTGCGCCCCCACCATCTCGCGCCGCAGGGTCGCCACGTCCGCGTGGAAGCGCCCCAAGATGTCGTTGACCTGCGCTTCAGTATAGCCTTCTCGGCTGGTGAATTGCCGGGCAAGCCAGCGCAAGATGACCGCGCGCTTCTTGCGACTGGCGGGAATCTCTTTGAGCCGTTCGCCGACGAAGAAGTCGTGCAGCACCTTGCGCTCCCAGGCATCGCCGCTGGTATCGTCGGCCAGGGCGAGGGTCGTCGCGGGCGTCAGCATCTCGCGGCTGCGGGCATGCAGCGATACGCTATCCAGCGCGTAATAGTGCGTGTTGCCCTCACGCCGCATCGTCACTAGCCCCGCCTCTTTGAGCTTCGCGAGATGGTGCGAGATGGTCGGCATCCGCAGGTCCAGCGCCGCCGCTAGTTCCTCGACGCTGCGTTCCTGGGTCGTTAGCAGCCCGATCATCCGCAGCCGCGTCTCATCCGCCAGGGCGCGAAAGAAGAGCAACAGTGTCGCTAGGGTATCTTCGTTCATAGTTGTGCCTCGTCCTTCTCATTCGATATACATCTATATAGATGATAGTCTATAGAGATGGGGGTGTCAAGTGATAGGGTTTTGCTGTACACCCCTCACTTTTTGCAGAGTAGAGCAGAACATATCATAGCAACTAAGGATTGATGAGCTTATCATATTCGGCGTGCGTGCCGATCCAATACCAATATATTTCGCCATTGCGCATCGTTCCTAAAACACGATAGTTCTTGCTAACGCGCTGAATAGGTGTTTGCTCGGCTCCGAATCCGCTCAAATTTCAGACTAGGATGGTTCGGATCGTGTTGAAATTGCTGATATGCTTTGTATGTTTGTGTTTGTACGTCGTGTGGCAGTTTTGCCAAAAGATCACGAAACTGCTTGGAGATATGTAAGATCATGCCGACTGGCTCTTGTCAGGGTTCGGCCAGTCATATATTTCTCCGGCGGCGATCTCCTGATCGAGTTGCGCTTCCATCTGGTCGAGCACCGCCTGAGAGCGCGGGTCGTTGAGCGAGCCATCCCAGGCAGCTTCGGCGATCTGCGCTTCGATCAGCACAGCAATCTCGGCTTGTGCTTCATCGGGCAGTTGTTCTGCCGCAGCAACAGCAGCTTGTAGGCGGGCGTTCACAGTGGTGTTTCCTCCAGATATACATCTCTCAGTGATTATATCATTCTTGCTGATTCATGCTCGCTTCTGCCCTGGCAATCGTGCCGCCCATGTGCTATACTGCACGTGACGCCCGCGCCTGGCCCCATACTCATCCCGTTGGTTTGCGCATTTTCCGCGACGCTCCCCGCGTCTGCATGCGCCTGATAGGGATTCCCTCATCGTTTTGTTTCACCAAACCGCATCTGCGTGGAGTCGTATGCACACCAAAAGTATCACCACCCTGGAATATCCCAAGATCATCGAGCGGCTGGCGGACCATTGCGCCTTCTCGGCGAGCAAGGCGCTGGCGCTGGACCTGACCCCCAGCGACGACCTCAGCATGGTGCGTCATCGGCTGGCGCTCACCACCGAGGCGCGGCGGCTGCTGGTCTCGCGCCCGGATGTCGGCGTGCGTGCCGCGCGCGACGTGCGCCCGCAGGTGGCGATGGCCGTACGCAGCGCCAT
>JBBQSR010000277.1:0-5667 GCA_038234855.1 Ktedonobacterales bacterium
CGGCCCGTGGTCCGTGACGGCGACGCGCACGCCATCGGCCAGGGGCTGCACCAACACCGTCACGGATTCTTCATCGGACGAATATTTGAGGGCATTGGTGAGGAAATTGGTGATGACCTGATCGACGCGGTCGGCATCGCACTGTACCTCGACGGGATGCGCGGGCGCGTCCAGATGGATGGGGCGGTCGGGCCACGCGAGTTGTTGATCCTCGATGGTCGCGCGGGCGATGGCGGCGACATCGACCAGGGCAAGACGCAGGTCCAGCTTACCCGCCTGGATGCGCGTGACATCTAACAGGTCGCCGATGAGGGCGTTGAGCTTGCCCACCTGGCGGTCGGCGGTGGTCAGCAACCCCTGGGCGCGGGCAAGCGACTTCGTCGCGGCGGGGGGCAGGTCGTCTTGCATGGCCACGGCGACGGAGCGCGCGGCGAGCTGGGCGCTGACCTTGAGGCCGGTGACGGGGGTACGCAGCTCGTGCCCCGCGATGCCCAGGAAGGTGAGCATCTGCGCGTTCGTCGTTTGCAGGGCCAGTTCGCGCGCCTGCGCATCGGTGCGCTCGCGCATCAGCCGTTCGCGCTCGATCACCAGAGCCGCCAGTTGCACAGCGGCCCGCGCCATGCTGATATCGGCGGCCCCAAAGGGGGTTTGCTCACGCGACTCGACCGTCAAGATGCACAGATCAGCATTCGCGAGGGCCGCGGCGGCCACCAACACCATTTGTTGCCCAAAATAGTCTTGCCCCCGCACCGGCGGCGTGCCGCTGAGATCGAGATGCAACACGTCGCCAGCCGCGAGTTGCGCCACGATCTCGTCGGTAAAGTAGGCGTGAATGTCCATGGTCGCGACATTATGCCACCACCGCTCCGCGACCTCGCCCACCAGCCCGACCATGGCTTCGGGGATGATAGTGCCCGTCGCCATCTCGACCCGCGCGATGCTGGTATATTGCCCAGCCAGCACACGCTGGGTGAGATCCACCACGCGGTGCAGATCGCGTCGCTCGTGGGACGTGCCATCCGAGGTACCCACCAGCGCGGTCGCCATGCCCAGCAGGGCTTCGAGCGCCACCTGGGTGCGGCGTTCCAGGCGGCGGCGCGCCGTCACATCATAGGCCAGCGTCACCGCGCCGATGAGGGTACCATCGTCCAAGCGAATGGGGGCACCGCTGAAGCTGATCAGTCGTTCCTGACCATGGGCGGTATGCATCAGCACGTCCACGGAGCTTTCGCCACTGAACTGCTCGCCGCGCAAAACGCGCGCCAGCGGCCACGCCTCTGGCGGCATGGGGTGCCCGTCGGCGTCGCGCAGCCCCCAGCGGATGGCGCGGGCATCCATCTCGCCATCGAGCGAGGTCGAGCGCGGTTCGGCCACCCCCAGCAGTGCCCGCCCGGCGGGGTTGACGCGCACCAAATGGCCGACCTGGTCATAGACAAAGACCCCATCGCTCATCGCGCCGACGATGGCTTCGAGTTCCTGGGCTTGCGCTTCGGCATCGCGTTCGAGACGGATGCCCACTGGCTCGGCGGTGCGGTCGTGTCCCGGCGCGCTCGTGGCTAGGTCCCCCCGCGCGGCAACGGTCGGCGTGGCGCGTTCGATATGGCGCATCAGCAGGGCCGCCAGCACGGAGAGCGTGTCAGGTGCGACGTGGAGCGCAGTGGGATCGAAGGCCATCAGCCAGCCCCACAGCAAACCATCGCTGGTGCACAGGGGGACCACCAGCACCGCGCCAGGGGCCTTGCCCATCGTAGTGGGCGTCATCATGGTGGCGAGGCGCGCCGCGTGCTGGCGCAAAAAGGCGGTGCTGCGTGCCACAGCGGCGGCATCTTCACCTGGCCCGAGCCAGCGCACCACCTCACCCGGCGCGCCATCGACACTGGCACGTGCCAGCACGACCAACGAGCAGTCACCCAGATCGCGCAGCAGCGCCAGCGCCGCCAGGACCGCCGCGTCGCTGCCCGGAAATGCCCGTGCCGCGAAACTCGCCAAGGCCTCAAAAACATCGCCATGATCAGACATCGGTGTCGAAGCAGGAGCGGTGCGCCGTCGGGCGGTCTTGCGTTGCGTCATCGAAAATACAGCCTTGCTCGCTTTGTCGCTGCTGGTCCCCTGGATAATAGGGGCGGTCCCCCCAAATGTACCATGTTTCCCTGAGATTGGCTAGAGATTAGGTGTTGCGGGCGTCTTTTCTGGCGTGAGGGTCGCCCCGATAGAGGCCCCCATCACCAGGGCGATGGCGACGAGCGCCCGCACATCCAGCATCTCGCGCAGCACCAGCCAGCCCACGAGCGCCGCCACCGCTGGCTCAAGGCTCATCATGATGCTGAAGACGCGCGTGGGTAGCCGCCGCAATGCGACCAATTCCAGCGAATAGGGGATGGCCGTGGAGAGCACGCCGATGGCTAGCCCCGTCAAGATGAGCAGTGGTTGCCCCACCTGCCCCGCGACGCGTGCCAGCCCCAGCGGCGCGGAAACCAGCGCGGCCACCCCCATCGCCAGCGCCAGGCCACCGCCGTCGCTGAACTGTCGCCCAAAGCGCGCCGTCAGCAAAATGTAGAGTGCCCACATCGCCGCCGCCACCCCGGCCAACCCGAGACCGAGCAGGTCCAGCCGCGCGTCGGCCCATGGCCCCAGCAGCGCTACACCAGTCGCCGCCAGCAGCACCCACAGCAGGTCGCTCACCCGGCGCGACCCGGCCAGCGCCACCCCCAGCGGCCCCAGAAACTCGATGGTGACGACGATCCCCAGGGGCAGTCGGCTGATGGAGAGATAAAAGCTCAGGTTCATCGCCGCGACGACCGCGCCAAAGAGCAGCACCGTCCGCCACTGCGCGGCGGTGAAGCGCCACGCGCGCGGTCGCCACACGGCCCCCAGCACCAGCGCGGTGCATGCCGTGCGCAGCAGCACCATCCCCGCTGGCCCGAAGCGCGGAAACAGATCCTTGCTAAGCGCCGCCCCCAGTTGGATGGACGTGATCGACAGCAACAACAGCACTTGTGGTGGCACGATGCCACGCCCGCCGGTCGCCTGAGGTTTGGCGGCGGTCGACGTGATCATCTCTTCGCTGACGCTCATTTATAGCTGACCCTCATGCGGAAACACGGCGACCACCAACGCCTCGGGGCTATGACGCAGCTCATAGTCGCGCAAGCGTTGGGGCATCTGCCAGACGATGTCGACGCGCGTCGCCTGGGTGACGGCGTCGGGCAGCATGCGCCGCCAAAAGAAGGTGCGAAAGTCATTGCCATCGCGCGCGGTCAGCTTGGTGTGGCTGCCGCCGACGCCCCACACCCGCGAGAGGGCAACCCCTGGCGAGACGAAGAGCGGTTCGGTGAAACCCGCGCCAAAGGGGGCGAGGGCCATCACTTGACGGGCGCGTTCGCTGGTGATGGCGGCCAATGGCAGCTCCGCATCGACCAGCAGCGCGGGGGCCGTTGGCGCGGTCGTGCCCCGCGACGCGACGTAGGCGCGCGTCAGGTAGGCGCGCAGCGCGGGCAGGTCAGCCACGGGGGCACTGAAGCCGCCCGCCTGGGCGTGCCCCCCCGCCGCGCCGAGGGGCGGATCGCTCGCCGCCAGCACCGCGCCGATGTCGAAGCCATGTGGCCCCCGCAGCGAACCACGACAGTTCGCGCCATTTTCGGCCACGACCACCGCCAGGCGGCCATAGTCGTCGGCCAGGCGACCGGCGGCGAGGCCGACCATGCCCATCTGCCAGCCATCGCCCGCCGCGTGGGTGACGAAGATGATGGGGTCGCCATTGGCGAGTTGCTCTTGCGCCAGGGCGCGTGCCTCCGTCACCATCAGTTCGGTTTGGCGTTGGCGCTCACTATTGATCGCGTCGAGTTCCTGCGCTAGCAGCGCGGCGGTGACGGGGTCGTCGGTCGTCAGCAGATCCAGCGCCACGTGGGGGTCGCCCAGGCGACCGGCGGCGTTGAGGCGAGGCGACACACCAAAGGCGAGGTCGCGCGGCGTCACCGCGCCATCTATCCGCAACAGGTGCAGCAGCGCGGCCAGCCCTGGGCGCGGCAGATGCGTCATCTGGGCGACGGCGCGGGCGACCAGGGTATGATTTTCGGCTCCCATGCGCACCACATCGGCCAGCGTCCCCATTCCGGCGAGTTCGACGCACCCAGCCAGCCGGGGATCGTCGATGGCTAGATCGCCCAGCAGCACCCGCGCCAGTTGCAACGCCACCCCCGCCCCCGAGATCTCGGGGTGCGGATAGGGGCTATCGGCGCGCTGTGGGTTTACCAGCACCAGGGCGGCGGGCGCTGGCTCGGGCAGATGATGATGATCGCTGATGATGACGCGGATGCCCGCCGCCGTCAGCGCCGCCACCTCATCCACGCTGGCCGAGCCGTTATCGACCGTGATGCACAGCCGCGCGCCGCTACGCTGCACCTCGGCCACTGTGGCCATCGTCAGCCCCCGCCCATCATCGATGCGCGGCGAGACGATGGACCGCGCCAGGTCGGCCCCCAGCGTGCGCAGGGCATATTCCATGATGGCCGTGGCCGTCAGCCCATCTACATCGCAGTCGCCGACGATGACGACGCGTTCCCCAGCACCGATGGCCGCGTGGATGGCCTCGGCGGCCTCGGCGGCCCCCGGCAGGGCATGGGGATCGCTCACCAGGGCGGGGTCGGCGGTGAGCCAGGCGCGCATCTGGGCATCGGGCACGCCCCGGTGGCGCAACAGTTGCACCTGCAACGGAGCCACACCCGCGACGCCCGCCTGCGCGAAAGACGCCTGCGCTACTTCCCACCGTCTGCCCATGTGCGTTCCCCTTGCCCCCACGAAAATGTTCGTCCCGTCACTGTAGCAGATCTGGCACGCGCATTGCAAAAAAGACGGTCAGCAACGCGGTGCGCTCCACCGCTCGCCTCGTATCATGGCGTTGTTACACTAGAAATGGAGGATGACGCTTCGCCCCCATCCCGAAGCGTCACAGGACGAGTATGCAGATCGACCCTTCCGGCTTGCCAGGTCGCCAGAGCGCGCTTTTCGTTGGCCCTTTCACCGAGGACGAGGCCCGTCACCTGCACAAGGTGCGCGAACGGGCGGAATATCAGGAACGCGAATTCATCAATGAGCAGCGGGTGCGTTTCGTCCGCTATCTCATCGAATGCGGCGACCTGCAAGAGACTGACGAGCGACCCTAATTTCCCCGGTCGCGTCACAACGCCAGGCTACGGGGATGCGCCAGCACAGCAGGACGGTGCGCGTTTCGTTCAGCGCGCCGTCCCTTTTCCTTTCTCAGCGGGGACGGCGGGCGGTTGCAACCGCGCCCGTTGCCCTAGTCTTCTGGTAAGAACCGCTCGAAGATCTCGTTACCCACCAAGCGGCCACGTTCGGTCAGGCGTAGTGAGCCGTCCGCGTATTCCAGCAAGCCCCAGCGCAGCGGATCGGCAGCCTGCGCGGCGAAGTTCGCCTCGAATGGCTCGCCGAAGCGCGCGGCGAAATGGGCGAGGTCCAGGCCCTCATTCAGGCGCAGTGCCAAGATGACGGTCTGCGCCATCTCGGTGGCGCGGGTGGCCGTGTCGCTCTCGACCACGGGGCCGCCGAGGCCGCCCACTGGGGCGCTGCCCGGTGCCCAGTCCGTCACCGCCCGCACATATTCCCCCACCCCGCGCACGTTGCCATAGCGCCGCTGCTCGTAATAGGAAT
>JBBQSR010000278.1:0-5657 GCA_038234855.1 Ktedonobacterales bacterium
GTTGCTGGGGATGTTGAGGTACGGCGCGAGGGGCGTAGGCCGCAACAATTGCACGAACTCGGTGATGCCGATATCCCCCAGAAAGTAGGGGGAGCGATGGGCGAGTATGGCCAACACGGCCAGCAGCCCCGCGCCGCCCAGCCACAGCCCCACCAGCCAGCGGGTGCGGTGGGGGCTGCGCCAGAGCGCGGCCAGGCGTTCGCGCCACGGTGATGGCTGGGACGCGACGGTCGTGTCTGCATGGGTTGGCGTTGTCGTTGGCTTCGCGCCCTTGGGGGGATCTTGCGTCAGATCTTCGCTCGCCTTGCCAGCGGTGGTGCCCGCGATGCCGCGCACGCTATGGTTGACCTGCACGCCATGCACGATGGTCGCCAGCGACGCCCCGGCGGCGCGCTGCCCCGCCCGCCACGACGTGATCTCCATCCCCAACAGCAAGATGAAGGCGAGATAGTAAAAGAACGCCAGCATCAGCAGCGCGAAGCCCGCCAGTGCCCCATAACTATCGGGCCGCAGCCACGAGTGCGCATACGCGGGGAAAAGCTGCTCATAGAGCATCAGCAAAAAGCTCGCGATGATGGCCCCCGGCCACACCGCCCGCCACGCGACCAACCCCTCGGTGGACATCTTGTAAAGCAAGGCTAGCAGGCATGCCGCGATGGCCCACGCCCCAACGAAGCTGAGCGCGTGCACCACCCCTTCCGGTAACACCTGGTGCGCCAACCCGCGCGGGGCCAGCGTCAGCAGCAAGATGAAGGGGACCATCGCGCCATACAGCAGCACCGCCGCGATGGAGATGCCCTGCTTGATGAGGTAATTGCGTGATTCCAGACGAAAGATGACGTTCGCGCAGTCTTGCAACGTATAAAAGAGATGCGCCCCCGAACCGATGGCGAGCACCCCACCCGTCAGCAAAAAGAAGCCCGAGGCATGGTGCAGCCGCTGGGTGGCGGCATCCGCCGCCGCTTGGCCGATGCCCATCGGCAAGAGTCCCATGATGCGCCCCTGCACCTCGGCGACCGCCGTCGCTGGCAGCCAGCGCGACGCGAAGCCAAAGAGGCCCAACGCGAAGAGTACCATGGGAAAGAGCGAGACGATGAACTGGTACGCCAACATGCTCGAAAACTTCAGTACCCAGTCGCGATGCAGCTTATCCCAAAAGCCGATCGCATCGACGCGGGCGATGGTGAGGACCGTTTTGCCGTAGCTGCGCAGCCAGGCCATATCTGGGCGCGTGGCCGCGCCTGCTTGCCGAGTCGCCATGCCAAAAGATCCCCCTTTATGGTTGTGGTGCTCTGCTCTACGCATGTTTCACACCAAAGTGAGCAAGGGGCTTTCCTTGGGGGTGATAGATATCGGGTTAGGCAACTGGCGGCCACGAAAGCAACGCGCGGTTTCCATCGCCAGCCATCCTCGTCCCATGCGCTGTCGCCCTGGAAAACACAGCGCGCATCCCCAAATGGCCCGTCGCGGTTGACAAGTCCCCCGCCCGATATGACACAATGGAGAGAGCATGTTCGCAGGACGCGGATGCCGCCCCACCCGCCACGAGGAGATGGATCTCGATGATCAGTGATCCCCACGCATTGTTACCTGAGCAGCCTGATATGCGCCGTCTCGCCCCACCGGGCGGCATGCCCGGCAACCAACTCGTCCCCCATGAGCCGCGCGCCTGGCCCGTGGATGGGCGGCGCTCATTGCCCGCACTCATCGATGCCCTCACCCGCGCGCCCTCGCCCGCGCACCTGGTCGACCTCATCCCCGTGCGCGTCGCGCAATACCTGGGCTGCCGCCGCGTCGTGCTGTACGAGGCGCGCGACCACCACCTGCACATGGTCAGCAGCACAGCGGAGGTGACGGCGCGGGGGTGGACCTCGACCTTGCTGCGCATCGGCCACGTCGACCCCATCTCGCTGGATGAGCGCACGCCCGAGGCACAGGCGCTGCAAGAGGGGCGCGTCATCGCCGTGGAGGGTGCCCCTGGCCTGCCGGGGCGCATCATCGCGCCGATGCTGGGCCGGAGCGGCCCCATCGGCGTGCTGGTGGTCATCCCCGAGGATGAAGCGTCGTGGGGGGCCGACGGTTTGCCCCCCAGCCAGATGTTGACGCTGGGGCTGATCGATGTCGCCCGCGCGACGGGCATCATCTTGGAAAACGCGCACCTGCACACGGAAAATCGCCACCGCGCCGATGAGATGGATCTGCTGACGCGGTTGACGAACGCCTTCAATAACAACGTGCTGGATCTGGATGCCGCCGTGGGCATCGTCGAACGCCAGGTCAGCCGCATCACACGGGTGGATCTGTGCGCGGTCGTGCTGGGGAGCGCCACGCCGCGCCCCCCACGCGCGGGGGGCCAGTGGCTGCACCCCGACATCATCCGCGCGGTGCAGGCCCCCACCATCCTCGATGATGCGGGGATGTGGCCGCTGGCGCATCTGCTGCCCGAGGGCGTGCGGTCGTTCTACGCCTTTCCCCTCTTCGCGGATGTGCGCATCGTCGGTGTGCTGGCGCTCGCCTTTCGCAAGCGGCACATCCTGACCGATGCCGAGCGCGACCTGCTCTCGATCCTCGCCAACACGGCCAGCACCGTGCTGCAACGGACGCGGCTGCAAAGCGAGGCCGAGCGCGCTCGCCAGCATGGGCGCGACATGCTGGAACGCGCCCAAACCCAAGAACGATTCAAGGATGCCATCCTCCGCAACATCCAAGATGGCATCTTGACGACCGACCGCGAGGGACGCGTCACCTCGCTGAACCCACAGGGCGCGGCGCTCTTGGGTCTGGGCGACCACGCGGCGCTGGGCCAGCCCATCGAGGACGTGATGCCCCTGGTCGAGGCGGGGCCACATCTGGTGCGACACGGCCTGGGCCAGCGGATGGTGCCCCAGCAGCGCGAGGTGCAGGTGCGCCCCCACACGGGGCGCGAGCTGACGCTGGGCATCACCATCGCGCCGCTGCGGGGGGCCGATGGCACCGAACTGGGCGTCCTGTGCGCCTTTCAGGACCGCACGCCGCTCCGCATGCTAGAGGGCGAGGTGCGCCGCCGCGAGAACGCCGCCACCATCGGCAACGAAGCGCGCATGATCTCGCATGACCTGCGCAACATGATCAATTCGCTGCTGCTGGGCATCGGGCAGATCGAGCCGATGGTGGCGGTGAATACCGAGGCGCGGCAAGACATGGCCTTCATGCACCGCGAGGTCAACCGCATGCGCGCGCTGGCCGACAACATGCTCTATCTGGCTGGCCCCAAGCCGTTGCAGCGCGGGGTCTTTGACCTGAGCGATGTGTTGGAGGGCATCATGCGCGTGCTGATGCCGCGCGCCGCGCTGGCCAATGTGCTGATGGAGCGCCAGTTCGAGCCGGGGGTGACGCTTTTCGCCGATGAGGACCAGATCGCCCGCGCCGTCGAAAACCTCGCCATCAATGCCATCGAGGCGATGAAGGACGGCGGCAAGCTGACGGTGCGGTCGCGCACCACCCGCCCCTCGGGCGCGCTGAACGCCCCCAAGACCCCGGCGTCGCGCGACGGCCACTGGGCTGGTCCCGTCGAGCCGCGCGTCAACCTGCCCAGTTACCCCATCGCCCAGACGCACAACGAAACGGAGTTGCTGTTGCCTGACAACCGTCAGAAGGCCGTCGAGATCGACATCATCGACACCGGCCCTGGCATTCCGCCGGATCGGTTGTCGCATATCTGGGAGATGGGCAAGACTTTCGAGAAGCAGAACGGGCATGGTCTGGGCTTGGCGACCGTCAAGCAGATCGTCGACGCCCACGGTGGCACCTACACCGTGCGCAGCGAGGTCGGGCACGGCACGCAGTTCACCCTGCGCTTGCCCTCGGGCAAATAGCGGGCAACGTCACCGACTGATGAGGAGCATGGATGCATGGCTGACCGACCCGCGCTGACCGACGCGTTGATTTTGTTGGTCGAGGACAACGAGGCGCTGGCGCAGTTCACCGCCAACCATCTGCGGGGGCAGGGGGCACGGGTGAGCATCGCGGGGACCCTGGCTCAGGGGGCCGCCATCGCCCGCAAAGAGGCCATCGACCTGGCCCTGCTGGACCTGCACCTGCCCGATGGCATCAGCACCTCGCTCTTGGCGAGCCTGCGCGCGGCGGACCCCGAACTGCCCGTCATCATGATGACCGAGCGCGCCAGCGTCGGCAGTGCCGTCGCGGCGATGAAGCTGGGCGCGGTCGATTATCTGGAAAAACCCTACGAGCAGGCCGACCTAGACCACGCCATCGACCGCGCCATGACGCTGGACGGGTTGCGGCGCGAGGTGCGTACCCTGCGCCGCCTGACGGGCGACGGCGCGGAGGGCACGGTGCGCGGCACTGGCCCGGCCATGACGCGCGTCTGGCACGACCTGGACCAAGTGGCCCCCTACGACTCGAATGTGCTGATCCTGGGCGAGAACGGGACGGGGAAAGAGGTGCTGGCGCGGGCCATCCACGCGGCCAGTGGGCGAGCGGGCCGCCCGTTCATTCCGGTGAACTGCGGCGGCATGCCCGATTCACTGGTCGAAGATCAACTCTTTGGGCACGAGGCGCACGCCTTCACCGATGCGCGGGCGTTGCGGCGAGGCGACTTTGAGCTAGCCAGCAAGGGTACGATCTTTTTGGATGAGATCGGCGAGATGCCCCCCGCCGCCCAGCCCAACCTGCTGCGCGTGCTGGAAGATCGCACCTTCTTTCGCATCGGCGGCGAGGCCGAGGTGAAAGTGGATGTGCGGGTCATCTCGGCCACCAACCGCGACCTGGAAGCGGCGGTGGCGCACGGCCAGTTTCGCCAAGACCTGCTCTTTCGGCTGAATGTCTTCACCATTCGCGTGCCGCCCCTGCGCGAGCGACGCGAAGACATTCCCTTGCTGATCGCCACGTTCCTGCGCGAACTGGGGCGGGCGCTGAGCAAGCCCAAGCGCAAGATCAGCCTGCCCACGCTGCGGTTGCTGACGGGCTATGACTGGCCCGGCAACGTGCGCCAGTTGCGCAACGTGCTGGAGCGCGCGCTCATCCTCTGCGCGGGGCAAGAGATTTTGCCCGAGCACCTGCCGCCCGAGATCACGGGGCAGCGCGACCCGGCCCTGACCACGCCGGACCCCGACGCGCTGTGGGAGCGGTGGTTCGACGCCGCCCCCTTCGACGACATCACCCTCAGCGAACTGAAGTCCCAGGTCGAGCGCCGCCTCATCATGCGCACGCTGCGCCACACAGGCGGCAGCCAAAAAGAGGCAGGGCGCATCCTCGGCGTGCCCGACCTGCGCCATTTCCTCGACAAGCACCATCTCAGTGACGTTGGCAAGCACGACACCGATCAGCGGGCCGTGTGACGCCGCTGGCGAGCGATGAAAGAGAGACACCACCCATGGCAAAACGCATCCTGACCGTTGATGACAACGACGACATCCTGAACGTGGTCGGTTTCGCGCTGGAGCACGCGGGCTTCGAGGTGCGCGCGGCCCACGACCAGCGCGAGATGGAGGCCGCCCTGGCACAAGAATTGCCTGACCTGATGGTGCTAGATCTGATGCTGCCTGGCGCGAATGGCTACCAAGTCTTGCAGCAATTGCATGAGAACGACGAGACGCGCGACATCCCCGTCATCGTGATGACGGCGAAGGCCGAGGCGCTCTATCGCCGCATGAGCG
>JBBQSR010000279.1:0-5655 GCA_038234855.1 Ktedonobacterales bacterium
CGACGACTCCTCCACGTTTGACGCAGATTCGCTCTTGACCGCGGTGCGTCGTTTTTCAGATTGTCGATGCCGCGCGCGATGAGGATGGGCAGCATCGTGTCGAGCACCGCGCCCAGCACGACGCCCCCGACGATCAGCCCCATCGCCCCGAAGTGGGGCCGGAAGTAGTTGATGATGCGCCGCACCAGCACGCGGTCGCCATAGCTGCGGTCATATTCCTCGGCCTCCAGGCCGTCGAAGACGAATCCCATGGAATGGTTCCTCTCTAGCGCGTCGGGGCCGATGTGGCGTCACGTTGATCCGTCGTAGCGCGGTCTCGCCCATGGCGGGCGAAGATGCGCCGATAGAGCGCGCTGCGTTCCAGCAGTTCGGCGTGGGTGCCCTGGTCGACCAGCCGCCCCTGGTCCAGCACCAGGATCTTGTCGGCCCAGCGGATCTGCGATAGGCGGTGGGTGATGAGCAGCGTCGTTCGCCCCTCCAACACCCGGCGGATGGCCCGCTGGATCTCGTCCTCGGTCGCGCTGTCGATGGCGCTGGTCGAGTCATCCAAAATGAGGATGTGCGGGTCGGTGAGCAGCGCGCGGGCGATGGCGATGCGCTGCCGTTGCCCACCCGAGAGCGTGACGCCGCGCTCGCCGATCATCGTCGCGTAGCCATCCTTGAAGCCCATGATGAAGTCGTGCGCCTGGGCATCGCGCGCGGCCCGCTCGATCTCGCCTTGGTCGGCGTCTTGCCCCTCGCTGAAGGCGATGTTTTCGCCGATGGTGCGCGAGAAGAGGAAGATGTCTTGCTCGATGGTCGAGATCTGCGAACGCAGGCTATCCATGCTCCAGTCGCGCACGTCCACGCCGTCGACCAGCACGCGACCGCTCAGCGTGTCGTAGGTGCGGTTCACCAGCTTGGTCAGTGAGGTCTTGCCCGAGCCGGTCTGGCCGACGATGGCGACCGTCTGCCCCGGCGTGGCGTGGAACGAGACATCTTGCAGGATCATGTGGTCGCCATAGCCAAAGCTGACATGGTCAAAGACGATGTCGCCCTGCATCGTCGCCGTGCGTCCGGCGGCGTTTTCGTCCATCTCCGTCTCTTCGCGCATGATATCGAGGATGCGCTTGGCGCTGGCGAAGCCCATCTGCGCCAGATTGAACGAGAAGATCGAGATCTGCGTGGGGAAGCGCAACAGGCCGATCAAGCCCATGAAGGTGACGAGCGTGCCCAGGGTGATGCTGCCCGCGCGATAGAGGAGCACCCCCTGCACGAACGCGCCAACATACGCGACGGCCAGCAACAGCGGCGGGATGTAGCGCGCCTGGATGCGCCCGCTGGCGATGAAGAAGTCGCGGTAGCGGGTGACGTTGCGCGCGAATTTGCGCTTCTCTTGCGCCTCTTGCGCGGCGCTCTTGACGACCTCGATGCCGGTGATCGTCTCTTCCAAACCGCCGTTGAGCACGCCGAACTGTTCGCGCATCTGCGCCGAGACGGTGTTGAGCCGCTGATTGTAGCGCCACAGACTGAAAACGAAGACGATGGTGAAAAGCACCGGCACCAGCAACAACTGCGGGTTGACGAAGCCGATGAAGATGATGGCGATCACCAAGCCGCTGAACGAATCCAAGATCAAGTCGAAGCCAGGGCTGATCATGAAGTCGAGCATGCGCACGTCGTTGTTGGCGCGCGCCATGATGTCGCCGACCTGCTGGCGATTGTGGAAGGTCTGGCTCTTGCCCAGCAGGTTCAGGTACAGTTCGTCGCGGCTGTCGCGCTGGATGCGCTGCGCCAGCAGTTCGGACGACAGGCGCGCGACCATATCTAGCGCCCCTTGGGTCACGACCGCGCCCAGCACCAGCAGCGCGATGATGCCCAGTTGGCTGCCGTCGGGGCGCGCGCTGGTGACGACGCCAAAGGCGCGCCCCGTCAGCACGGGAATGCTGCCCGCCATCAGCCACGCGGCGACGGCGGCGATGACCCAACTCGCCATGAAATGCTTGTAGCGCAACAGATGCGACGCCACCCAGGCGACCGGGCTGGTCCGTCGATAAGTATATTCGTCAGCGACCGTGAACTCGCGTTTCGACACAGGGAACTCCTTGGTCACAGATTCACCGAGCAAGTGAGGTTTTGTGTAAAGGCACCCTCACAGCATACCTGATTTCGGACATAATTTCCAGTCTTCGTATGATGCCCATCATACGCTTTCCTTGGCCGAACCTCACAGTGAGCCTATTCCCGCGCGTTCTAGCGGGAACGGAAGGTCATAGCCCAAATGCATAATCGATCCATAGCTTAGTAAAGAGGACACCCAGTGACACACCGGAAGCACAGCAGCAGCTGCGTGCTATAATTCGTGCAAAGCTCTCTGAAAGGAGCATCCCTCATGTTGAAACCACAGGAAGAAGCCCTCATCGCCCAGCAAGCGGCGGAGTTCCAGGCCTGGATGAAAAGCCATCCATGGTTGCCGAAACAACCAAGGAAAGCAGGATATTCAGGACCACTACCTCAAGTCGATTTCCCTCCTGAAATGGTTGACGAGATGGAGGCAGCGATCGAAGAAGCGTTTGAGAAGGTAGGGCCAAATGACGCCGACACCGAATCATTTGATTGATTCGAGCATCCTGATTCCCTACATCCGCAAGAATCAAGGGATCGTCACACGTCTAAATGCCTTAGCCAACAAATATGTCTCGCCCACGATTGTCGCCGAACTCGCCTTTGGCGCTTGGCGTTCAAGCGATCCCCAAACGGGGATGACGCGGGTGACAGACGCCCTTGCGCCTTTTTCCATTTTGGAAATCGATGAAGATGTGGGATTTCAATTCGCACTTATGAAGAACTTCCTCGTGACAAGAAATCTCTTGATTCCTGAAAGTGATATATGGATAGCCGCGACAGCGGTAGTCTATGGCGCAATCCTCATCGCGCGTGATGCGCATTTCAGCCGCCTGGCTGCGTATGGATTGCAATTTCAGCCCTGGTAGGCATCTGGCGTGTCGTTCGTGTTCAGCCAGACCGGATCGTTGGTCGTGGTAGGGCCGGGGGACGGCGTGGCGTTCGCGCCGGGGATGGTGGGCTGCGTCGAGATGCCGGGGTAGCCACCATCGGCGAGCAACTGCGGCAGCATCACGGGTTTCAGGCCGCGCGCTTGCAGACCCGCCAGGATGGTGGGCAGCGCCTGGGCCGTCTCTTCACGGTCGGCGGGGCCGTCGTGCATCAGGATGATGGCCCCAGGGTGAGCCTGGTTCAGCACGGCGGTGGCGATCTTGTCCGCGCCGGGGCGCAGCCAGTCGCCGCTGCTGTTATCCCAGGTGACAGTGGTCAGGCCATAGCTGGCGCTGACATTCAGGATGCGCCGGTTGACCGAGCCATACGGCGGTCGCCAGAGCCAGAGGCACGCGTTCTTGCCCAGGATCTTGCGCAGCGTGCGGTCGGTGTCACCGAACTGGTGCACCAACCCCGCGTCCGTTTGCAGGGTGAGGTCGGGGTGGTCCCACGAGTGCTCACCAATGGCGAAGCCGTCGGCCCATTCGCGCTTGATGAGGTCGGGCCAACTCGCAGCGTAACTGCCCTCCACGAAGAAGGTCGCGGGGGTATGCGTCTTTTCGAGGAAGTCGAGGATCGCCGGGGATGAGTAGGACGTGGGGCCATCATCGAAGGTCAGCGCGACCTCATTCGGCGCTTGTTGGCCCACGATGTTGGGGTTGCGGCCCGTTGGGATGTAGTACGGCGGCGGCTTGGGGACGCCCTTGCCACAACCCCGCGCCGCGTTGAGCACCTGCGCGGCGTCTGGCCCCTGTGTCGGCACCACCGTCGCGGTCGGCGGGATCGGCGTCGCGGTGGGGGCGAGCGCGGTGGAATTATTGCCAAAGAAGGGCAGCGTCACCGCGTCGGACTGCACCAGCCCCACCAGCAGCGCCAGCGCCGTAGCCAACGAGACACTCAGACCCAACACGAACCACGGCCAACGGCGCGTCGTGTCGCCACGCACGGCCCGCAATGGCCGCGTGGGGGTTTGCGTCGCCACGGCAAAGGCATCGTCTGATCGGCGGCGGGGCCACGATTCCTGGGCGTCGTAGCGGGGGTCGCGCATGGCGGTGGCTTCCTCGATTGCAAGATTCCGTCACTACTATAGCCGAGGGGGCGACCAAATGCAATCCTTCTCCCCCTTTCATCGGCACACGCTATGAAATCCAGGGGGGCAAGAGGCCAGCGAAGGTGGCGTCATTCGTAGCGCAGCACCTCCAGCGGACGCAGCCGTGTCGCGCCCCAGGCCACCAGCGCGGCGATCAGCGTCGTCACGCCCACCGTCAGGGCGAGGATGCCCACCACCAACGGCGTGTCGATGACCAGCGTCACCTTGAAAAGGAAGGTCGAGAGCGCCAGCACCGCGCCCACCACCAGCAGCAATGCCACCAGCGCACCCAGCACACCCACTAGGCCATTCTCGATCAGCACCATCGCCAGGATCGAGCGGCTGGTGTGCCCGACCGATTTGAGGATGCCGATCTCGCGCCGCCGTTCCAGCATCGCCAGCGCCACGGCATTGGCGATGATGATGAGGCCCGCCACCAGCGCCAGCGACGCGATGGCCGTCAGCATGACGATCAGGTTATTCAGGATGCGGTCGATGATCTGGTTGAGGTCGGTGATGCTGACGACCTGCGCCGATGGCAACTGCTGATCCAGGTCCTGTCGCAACGCCGGAATCTGCTTGGTATCGGCCTTCAGCAGATAGATGTCGCGCGCGAATGAGCCGCCGAGCGGCGTGATGGTCCCCACATCGCCGATGATCTCGCCCGGCACGAAATCGGTGGTGCGCGAGCGGCTGTAAAAGCCAACGATGGTGAAGGTGCGCGTCACCGTGCCGCCGGGGTCCGTCACGGTGATGGTGTCGCCCTCGCGCAGCGCGACGGGGTCCGCGCGCAGCAGATCGTTCACCACCACCGCGCCCGTCCCCGCGTCGCCCGCCGTCAGGTTGCGGCCATAGTCGATGGCGACATCGGGCACGTCATGTGGGTTGCCGCTGCCGACGCCATAGCCTTCCGCGATGCTGAGCGTCAACAAGAGCGTGTTGCGCTTGGCGATCCCTTGCGGGCCGGTGCCAAGCGCCGCCAGCACCGTGGCGATGTCGCGCCCGGCGAGCTGGGTGGGGCGCACGCGCGTCACCGTCGCCGCGACCGTGGCATCCGTCGCCACCCCTGGCGCGGCGTTCAGCAGCGGCACCGTCGTGGCTTGTTTGCCCGTCGCCGTCACCACGAAGACATTGTGCGCGAAGAGCGTCCCCAGGGTGTTATTGATCGTGTCCTTGATGCCTTGACCCAGGATCAGGATCATCCCAATGGCGAAGACGCCGACGAAAAGCGCCGTCAGCGTGGCGGTGGTGCGCCCCCGTTGCCGTCCCATGTTGCGGTACGCCAGCATGATGGCCGTCTTCGCGCCGCGCGGCGCGAACATCACGAGCGCATCAGCCAGCGTCGCCAGGGCATAGACCAGCGTGCCGCCCGTCAGCAGCAGCGCCAGCCCGCCCACCGCCAGCGTCACCCGCACCTCGGTGGGGATACCCCCTGTCAGTCGCAGCAGATCCAGGTGGCTGATGCGCTCCGTAGCGAGGACCAGCCCTGCCACCGCCGCGCCCAGGGCCAGCAACGCGGGCACCAACCACAG
>JBBQSR010000280.1:0-5631 GCA_038234855.1 Ktedonobacterales bacterium
GAATACCAAAATTACCTAGATGCCACGATGGCGTAGCGGATGTACCATTACGACGTGGCATTGAAGCTGCACTACCATCAGCAGACTCAGCGCGACATCCCCATCCTTTCCGTCGTCATCTGGGCGGTGCAGGGGACGACACCACCACCCCTCTATCGCAGCGGCATGAGCGATGACACGGGCTTCACTTATCGTTACCGCGAGATTCACCTCAGCCAGCTTGACTGGCGAACGGTCGATCCGCTGGTGCTCGTGCTGGCCCCATTTCTGCGCGGCGTCGACCGCAACAACGCCGAAACGGTCGCCATTCAGATGTACGAGGCCGCGCCGCCGGAATATCGTAACCTGCTGTTGGGGGCACTCTTTAACCTGATGCGGCGCTCCTATGCGGACGCCGACGCCATCGAGCAAGCGATCTTGCAGCACGTGAGGAAAACCGTGGATGAAATCTTTGATGCCGTCGCCAAAGGCCCCATGGGCATCAAGTTACTTGAGATGGGCGAGGCAAAAGGAAAGACCGAAGGGAAAACCGAAGGCGAGATCAAGGCGCTGACGGTGATGTGGAAGATGCGCTTCGGCGAAGTGCCCACAGAGATCAGCACCGCGCTCGGCCAAGCAGACATCAGCCACCTCGAGGCGCTGATCGAGGCCTTTGGCGCGAATAAGACCGAGGCAGAACTGCGGGCGCTGCTGGGCGTGGCATGACGATGCCAGCGGTCAAGCGGCTGCCCCTGGCGGGGTTGCGCGTCATCGACTTCACCCGCTTACTGCCGGGAGGCTATGCCACCCAGGTGCTCGCCGACTTTGGGGCCGACGTCATCAAGGTCGAGGAGCCGATCGGTGGCGACCCGGCGCGCTGGTCCGCGCCCATCGTTGGCGACACGAGCCTCTACTTCGCCGCGCTAAATCGCAACAAACGCAGCCTCGCCATCGACCTGAAGGCTCCCGAGGGGCGCGACGCCGTGGCCCGCCTGATCGCCACAGCCGATGTCGTGGTGGAATCGTTTCGCCCTGGCGTGATGACGCGACTGGGTCTGGGGCCACATACCCTGCGCGAGCGCCACCCACGCCTCATCTATTGCGCCATCACGGGCTATGGGCAAAACGGCCCCCTGGCGCACCGCGCGGGACACGACCTCAACTTCGCGGGGTACAGCGGCTTGCTGGCGCTGAATCGCGCCTCGGCGGAGGCGCTGCCCACCCTGCCGCCGACGCAGATCGCTGATCTGGCGGGGGGCGCGTTACCTGCCCTCATTGGCATCTTGACGGCGCTCGTGGGGCGCGGCGTCAGCGGCCAGGGCGACCTGGTCGATGTCAGCATGCTCGACGGTACCCTGGCGCTGCAACCGCTCACCGCCATCGCCGCGCTCGCGCTGGGCCAGGCGCCCCAGCCCGGCACGACGCAACTGCATGGCGGTGACCCCGTCTATGCCATCTATGCCACGGCGGATGGCCGCGCCCTGACACTGGCGGCACTGGAACCGAAGTTTTGGGCGCGTTTCTGTGCCTTGGTCGGCAAACCGGAGTGGGTGCCGCTGCACGGCACGACCGACGCGGCACAGCGGGCGACGCTGGCGCGCGATCTGACGGCGCTTTTCGCCACACGCGCCCTGGCCGACTGGCTGACGCTGCTCGAGGGCGAAGAAACCTGCGTCGGTCCGGTGCTGGACTTGGCCGAGGCCCTCGCCGCCCCCCAGGCCCAGGCGCGCCAGATGGTACGCACCACCAATCTCGGTAGCGACGCGACGGAGCGCACCCTTGGCCCCACCCCGCGCCTGGCTGATGCCGCCACGCCGCCCCACCGTCCCCCGCCCTTGCTGGGCGAGCACTCCGACGCTGTCCTGACCGAGGCGGGCCTCAGCCGCACCGAAATCGCCGCGTTGCGGGCGCGCGGCATCGTCCCCAGCGCGGCGGGCGGGCGCGCGCGGTAGTGCGCCCACACCGCCATTATCCCTGCAATGTATGCCGAAAAAAGCCGACGTTGCTCCCCACCCAGATAGCGGTCGGGTGCCCTGCGGCGTTCCATGAGACCAAGATCTCTCGCTGCTCTCCAACGTTTTTTTCAAGGACGACATGCCAACTTGTTGCATGGGGAGCCAGGGCAATCACTTGGGCTCCCCCACCTGGGTCGACCACGATAAACAGTGTGCCATCGGGTGTTTGGGTGCCCAGCGATACTTGAAAACCATCGTGCGCAGGGGGAATATTCCAGGTTTTGCCCTCATCCACAGAGGTTTCCAGCCGTCCCTCTACCCCAGCCCCAAGCAAGTCGGAACCGTCAGGCGCTTCTCCTGTGAGTTCGACGCCATCGCCGCCGCTGTCGTGGAAACTGACCGAGCGCCACGTTGCCCCTTGGTCATCGGTACGAAGGGTGAGGATAGTTGCGCCGGTAGATTGCCTAAAAAAGGCGAATAGCGCACGATGGGAAAAGTAGACCCCGTAGAGATACATTGAGCTAATGTTCATCTTGCCGAAGTTGGCCCATTGCACACCAGCGTTAGGAACTGCCTTGGCAAGTAGATGGGTTCCGAAACATCCAATCCAGAGGGCACCCCCTTCCCAGGTCAGCATACCAGAGACCGTTGAGGAGGCATCGGGCAAAGCAAGGGATCGCCAAGTCGCGCCACCACTCAGCGACAGATAGACGGTGGTGCCCTGAGCCGGCGCGATCTTGCACTGGTTGGGGCAGGGATTGACGATCAGCGCGATCTGTTGAGCGTCCAACGGATTCACCGCGATGCGGCTGCACAGGCCATCTTGCGTGGTGACGGGGTACGTCGTCCAATGGCTACCCGCGTCGCTCGATGCCGCGAAGAAAACACGCTGATTCGTGATGCCACATTCATACGCCCTATCTGGGCCAAAGGTGATCGATTGAGCGTCCGCTGGCCCCCTCGCGGTGAAGCCCGGCGGTGGCGTCGCGGGGCCGAGCGTTGGGGGCGGGGGCCGCGTCGCGGTGGGGATGGCGGTCGGGGCGGGTTTCCCTGGCACGAAGGCGCTGGTCGTCGTCGTTGCGGGGTCCAGTCCGCCGCGCAGCACGAACACCGTCGCCCCGATGGTCGCGAGCAGCAGACCCCCCAACGTCACCAAAATGAGCACTGTCCGGGTGGACAGCCCACCCCTGCCGAGCGAGGTCGTCACGAACGAATCATTGGGAGTGCGCGCTGGTGGCCGATGCATAAACGTCATTCCTTCCGTAGTAGCAGTGCGGTCATAGGGAGAGTGAGAGGATGATGAGATGGCCACCCATGCTCGCCCAGAGCGTGGCGGGGTGGCCCGCCGCGTTCCACGTGAGCGCGACGAGTCGCGCGCCAGCGGGCGGCGCGGCCAACGGCTGCCAGGTGCGGGTCCCCGACGCCAGGATAGCCAGGTTCGCTTTTCCCACGCCACTCGTCGCTTGCAGCAGCGCCACCAGCGTGCCATCTGGCGTGCGGGCGGCGAAGCGGTCGCCGCCGAGCGTTTGCCCCGCCGTGAAGGGCGCGGCGGATTGCCAGGTAGCCCCCAGGGTGCGGCTGGCGACGAGCGTATCTGCCCCTTCGAGCGCCAGCAGCGTGCCATCCGCGCTGAGCTGCACGAATGTTGGCACGAAGGGCGCATCGCTGAGGGACACGAGCGACCACACGACCCCGTCATTGCCAGATTGCACCAGCAGCGGCGCGCTATTCGCCGGGGTAGCTGTGCCGGTCGGCGTGGCGCGCAACACGGCGCAGATGCTGCCGCCGCTCGCGCCGAGTGCCGCGATCTGCCCGCTGAACCGCGTGATGTCGTCGCGCAGCGCGAAGGCCGCGCCACCCACACTCACCGCCAGCGGATGCAGCGGATCGTTCGTCGTCGCGTAGAGGGTGGTGCCCGACCAGCCCAGCACGCCGCCGAAGCCGCCGCCCGTGGGCAGCGTCGCCTGTGCCCAGTGCTGCCCGCCATCGGATGAACGATAGAGCGCGGCGGGGGCATTCGCCGCGCACGTCCCAGCGCACTGGCTGATGGTGAGCGCGATGGTCTGGGCAGTCGCTGGTGAGATGCTGATGGCGCAGGCTTGGCCCGCCACCGACGCGCGATATGCCGCCCAGGTCTGCCCGCCATCATGCGTGCTCGCTAGCTGTACGGTGCCACCCGTCACGCCACAGACCCAGGCCGTCGCGGGGCTGGCCGTCGCGAAGGCGACGGTCTGAGCGAAGGCAGGTGCGGCGGGTCCCCAGGTGCCGGGCGCGGTGTTGGCGGGCGATGGCGCGGGCAACCCGGTCAATGTCAGCGGTTGCGTCTTCGCCCCCGGCGGATGGCTCCCCGCCGTTTTTGCCGTGCCGCCCGTGGTGGGCGTCGCCACCACCAAAATCGTGGCGAGCATGACGACGACCGCACAGCTTACCAGCATGCCCACCAGCACCAGGCGTTGGCGACGCGATAAGCGGGCAAGGCGGGCGGCGAGCATGGGGCGATATCTCCTGCGACGGATTCGGCTGCACGGAATGGATGAGACGACCAGGAACGATTGTGCCGGAAAACAGCCGAGTTGTCAAGCGTCAAAAACACCCAGGTTGTCAATCGCCCGTCGCGGCCAGCCATTCCTGCGCGATGGTGCCGAGCATGGTGCTGCTCTCGTGCCGCTGAGTCACGGGCGGCAGGGTATTGAGGATCGTCGCACCATAGTCCTTCGTGGTGACGCGCATGTCATAGAGGATGATGACGTTGCGCCGCTCGTGCGTCCAGGCGAGGCGGTTGAGCATCTGCCGCAGCCGCAGCGCCGCGTGAGGCACGGTGAAGTGGCGCATGTGGTCGGGGTGCCGCTCGGCCCGCGCGGCGATGGCCGGGTCGCCCAGCGCGGGTAGCGGCAAACGCGGGATGAAGATGCACGCGGGCTGCGCGCCCTCGGCCTCCCAGCCCTCCCACATGCCGCCCGCGCCCAGCAGCACGATGCGCTCTTGCGTGCGAAAGTTTTGCCACATCTGGCGCAGCGACCCATCGATGCCCTGGCCCAGCACCAAGATGTCGCGCGCCTCCAGGGTCTGCTTGATCGAGTTATACGTGGTGCGCAGCGCCGTATGCGAGGCGAAAAGGACGACGATGCCGCCGCGCAACGTCCCCGCGACCCCCACCAGCGTCTCGTTGAGCGACCGCTGATAGGCGGGCATGTTCGGCTCGGGGGCATCCGTTGGGGACAAGAGCAGCGTTTGGCGCGTGTAATCGACCGGCATGGTGGCGGTGTGCGTGACCTCGGGAATGCCCAGCCGCTCGGCCAGCGCGTCGAAGCGGCCCTCTACCAGCAGCGCGTTGCCCGCCAGCACGCAGCCGCCTGGCAGCGCCCGCAGCGCGGGGCCGATCAGGTGCGCGGCATGCGAGGGGGCCGCGTGCAGCGTGGCGAATTCATCGCCGCCCCCGACACGCTGCCCACGCGGATTGGGCCGCGCGTTCGCTTGCGTCGGGCGAATCCAATAGACCATGTCGCCTTGGGGCTGCACCAAACACTCTTTGCCCCAGCGGATGACCGTCCGTAGCGCCTCGCTTTGCGCGACCAATTCAGGGACCAACTCGGCGGCGTCGCCGACCTGCCCCAGCGCGCGGTTCGCTTTGGTGATGGCGTCGCAGATCGCGACCAATCGGCCCTCGAGCGTGCGCCAGGCGTCGAGCAACGCACCC
>JBBQSR010000281.1:0-5622 GCA_038234855.1 Ktedonobacterales bacterium
CTAACGGGACGACGCCCGCGCCATCATCGTTGGCGTGCAGCAGCGTCACCAGCGACCCGCTATACGCGGCGGCGGTGGTGTATGAGAGGGCGACCTGCAATAGGCCATAGGCCCCATTGAGCAAGGCATAGCGCCCGCCCAACTGGTTGGCGAGGGGGCGGTTCTGTGCCCGCATCGACTGCGCCGCGAATTGATAATACATGTGTGCTTCCTTCAGGGTGACAACCAACACAATGATAATGCAAAGATCCGGCTCGGCTCAGTCGCGGATGCGGCGGGCGCGGCGACGCTCGGCGGCGTCCCAACGGGTGCGGTCTTCGTCCGTTTCCAGGACGAGCGGCGGCGCGGGGATGGTATTGCCCGCCTCATCGATAGCGACGAAGACCAGATAGCCGCTAGTAGTGTGGGTAATCTCGCCCGTGATGAAGTTTTCGGCGTGCACCTGGCACTCGACCTCCATCGAACTGCGGCCAACGTGGGTCATCTGCGCGGTGATGGTGACGAGGTCGCCCACATGCACGGGCGCATGGAAGCTCATGTGATCGACGGCGGCGGTGACGCAGCGCGACCGCGAATGGCGGATGGCCACCGCGCCGCACGCTTCATCCACGAAGCGCATGATGGCCCCGCCATGCACATTGCCATAGCCGTTGGCATCAGTCGGCTGCATCGAACGGGCCATGACTACGCGGCTCTGCGCCACGGTTTTGCCTTCCATTTCGCCCCCCACCATTCAGAATGATCCAGTGTCTTCACCCACCCATGATATCATGCCAACGAGAGATTCCGCGCCGAAGGGATGCCCCACCCAGATGACGAAACGCCGCGACGCCGCCCGCCCCCCGCGCCACGCCCCCATCTCGTCGCTGTGGGACGACCGCGACACCGCGCCCGGCAACGGCAACGATCCGCTGCCAGATGGCGACGTGGCGCTGGGCATCCGCGACAGCCTCTATGATGTGATCCCGCTGGGGGCGCTGGAACGCGACCTCATCAACACGCGGGCGTTTCTGCGGTTGCAGGGCATCAAGCAACTGGGGTTCGTCTATCGCATCTGGCCGGGGGCGACGCACACGCGCTATGAGCACAGCCTGGGCGTCTACTATCTGGCGCTGCGGGCGCTGCGCTTGCTGTTGCGCCGCCCCCAGGCTGGGTTGCGGCTGACGGAGGCCGACCGCGACGCGCCCCGGCTGCTGCTGGCGGCGGCGCTGCTGCACGACATCGGCCACTATCCCTTTTCACACGCCATCGAGGAACTGGGCTACCCCATCGAGCCGCACGAGCGCGTGGGGCGACGGCTCATCACCACGGGCGAGATTGCAGAGTCCCTGACGCGGCACGGCCTAGACCCCGAGGCGGTGGCGAACCTGATCGATCTGCCACGCGGCGCGGCTCATACCGGGGTGGTGCGCGTGTTGGCGCGGCTGCTGTCGGGCGCGCTGGATGTCGATAAGCTCGACTATCTGCCCCGCGACGCCCGCGCCTGTAATGTGCCCTATGGCGGTGTCGATGTGACGCGGCTGCTCGGTGCCCTGCGCGTCGAGGGCGCGGATGGCTTGGCGCTGGACGCCAAAGGCATCAGCCCGCTGAATTCGCTGGTGCACGCGCGGCAAGAGATGTTCGACAATATCTATTGGCACCACACCGGACGCGCGCTGATCGTGATGCTGCTGCGCGCGGTGCAAGAGGCGATGTTGGCCGAGGCCATCGCGCCAGGGGATCTGCTGGGCCATGACGACGCCTCGCTGCTGACATTCCTAGGGACGGAGCGGATGCCCGCGCCGACCCAGGCGCTCATCGCCGGGCTGCGCGACCGCCGCGCCTATAAGGTCGTGGTGGAACTCAGCAGCCGCGCGGGGCGGGTTTATCAGCAGCTCGCCGCGCTGTACTGGGACGCCCCCAAGCGTCGCCGCGCCGAGGCCGCGCTGGCCGCGACGCTGAGCGCGGCCCTGGGCCAGCCCGTGCCGGACTGGGGTCTGCTCATCGACATCCCCAAGCCCGAAAAGTGGGAGATGGATGTCACCATCATCTTCGACGATCCGCCGCTGGGCCTCAGCCGCGTGATGTCGTGGAGCGACGCCACCGGCCAGACCTCCGACGACCTCAGCCGCTATGAGGTGCACCAGCGCCGCGTGCGCATCCTCGCCGCGCCCGAGCTACGCGACGCCGCCCGCACTCACCGCGACGCCCTGCTGGCCAAGCTGGAGCAACTGGCGGTGCTGTGACGGGGGGGGATGGGTAGAGAAAAGGGTAGCTTGCGTGGGAGGGCCAGGGGCAGATGATGCATGCCCATGGCCCCGCATGGTTGAGTGACGCCGCAAGCTGCGCTAGCGGGCGGCGCGCCAGTCGAGCAGCTTTTGCTGACCGTCATAGTTCCAGGGGTCGGCGGCTTTGTCGGCAGAGTAGCCGACGCCCAGGATGATGTGCGTCGCGCCTGCCGCCACGTAATCGTCCAATAAGGTCTGGGTCAGTTCGCCGCTGGGTGACACGGAATGCTCGATATCGGCGGGGTTGCGGCCCACCTTGTCGCACCACTCATTGAGGATGGCGACCTTGTTCTTGAAGGTATCGGGGCTGCCGAAGCCGTGCCAGATGTCGGCATATTGCGCGGTGATGCGCAGCGTCACCTTTTCGCCGCCGCCACCAATGAGGATGGGGATGGGGTAGCGCACGGGGCGTGGCACATCCTTTTCCCAGCGTTCCTTGATGGTCTTCAGCGATGCTTCCAGCGCGCTCAGGCGGCTGCCTGGCGTGCCGAAGTCGTAGCCATATTCAGTGTAGTCGCGCTCGAACCAGCCCGCGCCCAGGCCCAGGATCAAGCGACCATTGCTGATGTGGTCTACGGTCTTGGCCATGTCGGCCAGCAGCGCGGCGTTGCGATAGCTGTTGCACGTCACCAGGCAGCCCACCTCGGCGCGCGTGGTCAGCGCCGCCATCGCCGTCAGCAGCGTCCAGCCCTCGAAGTGGTTGCCCTGGGGGTCGCCATACAACGGGAAGAAATGGTCCCAGTTAAAGATCGAATCCGCGCCCGCTTCCTCAGCGTGGCGGACGGCTTCGAGATATTGCGCGTAGGTCGCGTGCTGGGGGTGCAACTGCACGCCAGCACGAATCGCGTGGGTCGGGGTTGTCACGAAGGTCTCCTTGTGCTGTTCTCAGGTCCTTTCTATAGTGTAGCGAAGAATCCGCCTCCGTTGCGAACACCCTCATTACCAGCCAACCAATGCTAGGCGGTGCGTCATGTGAGCTGGCGGGCATCGTCACGGTGTGGATGCTGCTTATCTTTCCACGGAGGGACATCCGATGATATGGTATAGTAGATTTCACTATGTGCGAAGGAGATGCGACCCCCATGCCCCCAACATCCCCTGTGACGCCGCGCCTCTCGGCGGCGGTGCTGTTGTTGCGTCCCCATGCTGGGGATGGCGGGCTGGAAGTCTTCATGGTGCAGCGACATGCCCAGAGCGACTTCGTGCCGGGGGTCTTCGTCTTCCCCGGCGGCTCGGTAGTGGATGCCGACCGCGAGGCCGAGGTGACGGCGGGGGTGAGCGTGCCGATGGCCGCCCTGACCCCCGCGACGGCGCTGGGGGTGGGCGTGCGAGCCGCTGCCATCCGCGAACTCTTCGAGGAGGCCGGGGTGCTGCTGGCCCTGCAAGACGGCCAACCGCTGGCCCTTGACGCCGCTGGCCGCGCCCGGCTGGCCGAGTGGCGGTTGCGGCTGGGCCGCGATGAAGGCACCATCGCCGAGCTTGCCGCCGCCGAGGATCTGGTGCTGGCGACCGACGCGCTGACCTACTGCGCCCACTGGATCACCCCCGAGGCGTTCCCCAAGCGATTTTCTACGTTCTTTTTCCTGGCAGAGATGCCGCCCGACCAAGAGGCGGAATACGACGCGCGCGAGACGATCGCTGGCCTGTGGGTGCGGCCCGCCGAGGCGCTGGCGCGCTACGCGGCGGGGGATTTCCCGCTGGTTTTCGCCACCGAGCATCAGTTGCGCGACCTAGCGGCCTTCGCCACGCCAGCGGCGGCCATCACCGACTCGCGGGGGCGCGTCCCCACCACCATCATGCCGCGCGTGGTCGCGCACGGGGGGGAAGACCACATCCTCCTGCCGGGGGAGCCAGATCCGCGCTGATATTCTCTTGCGGAAGGTTAGGACTACACCGTACAATACCTAGGCACACAAACACATTCATCACACCGTAGGGCGGGGAGGATACGACATCTATGCTGGATCTGAACGAACTGGCGAATTACTTTGAGCGCAAGGGCTGGAAATATCGCGTCGACCGCGAAAATAATGCGATTCGCTCGGATTTCGATGTGCGCGGCGGCAACGTCCGTTTGTCGGCCCGTGTCAATAATGATAGTGAGACGGTTTCCTTCATCGTGCAGGGCGTCGGGCAGATCACCGACAATCGTAAGGCCGAGTGCCTGGAAGCCCTGATGCACATCAATTACAGCACCGTCTTGGGCAAATATACCCGCGACTCGAATGACGGCGAAGTGACCTACGAGCTGGCGGTGCCCATCAACAGCGCGGGCTTCACCTATGATCAGTTCCTGCGCTGCATGCTGGTGGCGCTGGGCACGGTCAACCGCTATGGCTACCTCATCCCCAAGATCGTCTTTGGCCGCATGGAGCCGCTGAAGGCCATCGAAGATGAAGAGAACGAGACATCCGCCGCCAGCAGCCGCTGATACGGAGGTCAACGAGCACCCTTTGGGAGGACACCGCGAGTGGATCGGCAAGCATTCATCGAACGGCTACGAGCCTGGGCGGGACGCGCCGACAACGAAGTGACGCATTCGGTGGGGACGGCGCAGGTGGCGTGGCAGGGCCAGGCGGGCGTGCTGCGCGCCCTGGCGAGCGTGGTGGCCTCGGGCAGTGGCAGCGACCCCGCGACGCTGCGCAAGCAGATCATCGCCGACCGCCAATAGACGCTGGCCGCCTGGAACGGCGAGCGTACAGAGGCCGACGCCGCGCTCTTCACGGGCGAGGCGCAGGGCTATGAACTGGTGCTGGATCTGCTGGCCGATGTCGACGCCTGGGACGTCCCCGTTGCCCGGTGAGGCGCTAAATGCTGATCGTGTTGCATGGCGAGGACGACTTTTCCTCGCGCGAAGCCCTGGCGAAGCTGCTGCATGACCCGCGCTTCATCAACAACGTCGAACGCTTCGATGGTCCGGGGGCGTCACTCGAAGCCATTCGTCAGGCGTGCGAAACATTCCCTTTCTTGAGTGAGGGTCGCCTCGTCGTGGTCGATGGCTTGCCCAAGCCCAAACGTGAATCCGCCACGAAAACCAGCGATGACGCCCCCGCCGATGCCGCGAAGGCCACCAAGGGTAAGCGCGGCGCGAAAAAGCCCTCCGCTGCCGCCCAGGCGAAAGAGTTCGCGGGGGCGCTGGCCGAACTGGGTGGGCGGCTCCCCCCCACGACGACGCTCGCCATCATCATCCCCGAGGATCTTCCCAAGGCGCATCCGCTGCTGGAGGTCGCTGGGGCCGAGGTGCGCCACTTCGCGCCGCCCACGGGTGCCGCGCTGGAACGGTGGATCAGCGGGCGGGCCAAGGCCGAGCACGCCACCATCACCCCCGAGGCGCTGCGCTTGCTCGCCAGCCTCG
>JBBQSR010000282.1:0-5599 GCA_038234855.1 Ktedonobacterales bacterium
GGAGCACCACCGGGCCGTTGCCGGGCGTTTTGCGGGCGGGGGGGGGCGGGGCGACCCCTGGCGGCGCGGGGGGAAACAGGGCCACAAACACGACTCCTTCACACAAAGAACGCGCATCGGCGGCGGAGCCAACCGATGCGCGCACGCTGACGATGTTGCTGGCGATACCTACGCCTTAATTATGCGCCGCAATGAAGACATCTGACCAGGATTGATCGCTCACATATTGCGTCGGTGGGTACGTGAAGTTCTTCACATATGGCTGCAAGCGATAGATCAGCTTGGGCTGGTCGAGGGGGATCACCGCCACCTGGAAGACCAACTGCTGCTCGATCTGCTGGTACATTTGAATGCGTTTGGCGGGGTCTAGCTCCGCATCCGCCGCGTTCATCTTGGCGACGATGTCGATCTCGGCATTCAAGCCGGTGTTGCTGGTGACGGATTTAATGCCAAAGTTCGCGGCGTTGTTGCCGTTCCCACCATTCGCCGGCGTAAAGAAGTTCGAGGTGTAATCTTGTGGATCAAGGAAGTCGGCGCTATAACCAAAGGTGAACAGCCCCACGTTGGTCGGCAGACCCTTATCCGCGTTTCGGAACCCTTCACGCAGGATCTGTCTGCTTGTTTGCGGCTGATGAATCGCCTCATTCGAGGTGATGTTCAGGCAGAGGACGTTGGCCCACTGCTGCACTGCCGCTTGGTTCAGCAGGTCGCGCTCGGGGCGGTTTGATGGTGCCCAGGCGACGATCTGCTTTTGCGACGAAGCGAGGGTGCCATCTTTGTCTGTGGTCGCCAGGACGTTGTATTTGGGACAATTTTGTTTGGTGGCCAGGCTGGTGATGGGCGTCGGGGTCGCGCCGTTGTCGCGCGTGCCGATGACGTAGGGACACCAGTCGGGCGTGGTGTTGTTGACGCAGCCATCCGCCACATGCGCGATCAACTGTCGCGCGTAGCTCTGATAGCCCGTCAGACTGGCGGTGCCCTTCGACGCGTCGGGCGGCGTTACCAACGAGGGGTTATACCCCAAGATGCCCTCGGGAATGATGTGGTTGGTCGGCGTGTTCGCCCCCTGGAAGAAGGTGTCGACCAACGACTGTTTGTTGAGCGCCAGGGCCAACGCTTCACGGACCTCCAGGTTATCGAAGGGCGCGTTGGCGAAGTTGATGCCATAGTAATTGACGGCCAGCGCCTTAGACTCGTGAAAGTCTGACAGGCTCTGCACGAAGGGATAGTTATTCGGCGGCACGATGACGAAATCGACGTGATCGGTGCTCTGCTGCGCGGTGTAGCGTGCATAGGTGCTTTGCGCGTCCAAGATCAAGGGCATGATCACTTTTTGCAGTTGCACCGGTTTGCCCCACCAGTGCGGGTTGGGTTCTAGGACGATCTGCGTCGCGTGCTGCGGATCTTTGATGGCCGGATTCTTGGGGTCTTGCCAAGCGCTGATGCGAAATGGGCCAGACTGCGACACGTTCTCGGTGTAGTGCAGCGGGTAATTGCTGCCATATTGCTGAATGGCGCTGGCCTCGACGGGCATCGATGCCATCGTCGCCATCAAGCCTGGGAAGAAACCGATGGGCTGAATGAGGTGATACGTGAGGGTCTGGTCATCTACCACGGTAATGCCCGTGATATCTTTCGCCGTTCCTTTCAGATAGTCATTGGTACCAACGATATAGTGCAGGAAACTCACCTCTGCCTGGTTACAGGAATCTGGTTTACGGAGTGATTTAGCGACCGGATTGAAGGGGCTTTCTTTAACACAGAGGTCGGGGTCCAGGTCATGCAGCATGCCCGCCTTGAAATCCTTCGCGGTCAGCGGCGTGCCATCGCTCCACAGCATACTGGGTTGCAGATGGATCGTCCATGTCTTGCCATCGGGCGAGTGGTCATAGGATTTAGCGGCGTCACCGATGATGTTCAGGTTCGCATCCAACGAGAATAATTGCACCTGAATCATGGTCAGCACGTTCTCGGAGTACAGGTCGCCCGCGAACGCCGGATCGAGGCTGAGGCCGTCCTCGACTGGCACATCGGTCGTCTTGTCCCAGAGGGGCATGGGGTGCTGCGCGAGTCCGGTGTTGGGAAAGACGAAGACCTGCTGTGCCGCCCGTTGCACGCCATCAACGTTGCTGCCGCACCCGGCGAGGGCGACGCTGGCCAGGGCGACGATGCCGATGACGCTGCTCAGCCAGCGCATGGGGGCGCGTGACGCGGTGAGTATCTTCATGTTGTGTGTATCCAAAATGGGGGAGATGGCGCACGCGGGGCAGCCGACACAATCGTCCAGGGTGCAGCGTGCACTTTTGGGCTATTGTACCGGCTGAGCAGCCATCTGTCAATGGGTCCTGGCCTTATGGCGTACCCGCGTAGGGTCCCGGGCCCGAGGTGACGGGCTGTGGGGCATTCGCCGCACCCTGTCCCTGGCCGGTCTTAGGGGCCTTCGTCGGTGACGGGGTTTTGGCGGGCTTCGCGGGCTTTGGCGGCTTGGGGGCGACGGGCACGCCACGGCGCAGCCGCTCGAAGCGATAGTCGCGCGTTTGGCCGCCCTCGGTCAGCGTCACCACGCTATTGGGTGCGAGCGACTGGGGGCCGTCGCTGGGGGTGATGGCCCGCCCATCCAGCTTCCACGCGGCGGGGGACTTGCCACGCGTGGGGCGCACGCGCAAGGCGATGCCACCATAGGTGTGGCGGAAGGTCAGGGTGTTGGGCATGCCTACCTGACCCGCTGGCAGGGCCTGGGGCGCGAGGTAGCGGCGCAGTGAGGCCCCACGCCACACCAGCGGCTTCGCGGGGTCCACCGTGCCACCAACGGGCACCGCTGTGTCGATGAGGCGGTTGCGGCGGCTGGGCTTGGCCCGCACGGCATAGTTGATGGGGCCATAGATGCCAAAGAGCGCGATCACCGCCAGCAGCGCCAGATAAAAGGCCGTGATGACCCATGCCCGCTGGGCGGCGTCGCGCGGCACGCCACCCTGGCGCACGACCACCGGGGTGCGCACCGCCACGGGGTTGCCAAAGGCGTCTTGCGGGTTGCCCGTGGCGCTCAGTTGCACATTCACCGTGCCCTGGGTGCCCTGCGGGAAATGCAGACGGAAGTGGCCGCCAGGCAAATTTTCGACCGTGACGGGGACGTTCGCGCCGTTGGCACGGGTCGCGGTGGCCGTCACCGACGCGCCGGGGTACAGTTGGGTCGTCTTGCCCGCGCCGATGATGACCTCACCATTCGCGGTGGCGCTGGGGTCCAGCGCGTAGCCCGCCAGCGGCCAGTCGCGCACCCGCGCCGCGCTAAACAGCGGCAACTTAGTGTAGATGAAGCGCAACAGGCCGTCCCACGCGGTGACATTCGCCGTCGCGCCGGGGCTGGCCAGGGTGCAGTTCGTCGTCGCGTCGGTCGGGTTGCATCCTGCTGGCGTGGTGGGGGCGAGCGGCTGCCCATTCGCGCCCAGCAGCACCGGGGTCGGGAAGACGCCAAACTTGACGCCGATGCTCTGCTCGCCCGCGCTCACTGTGCCCTGCGTCGCCGTCACATCCACCTTGTACGTGCCCGCCGGTGCCGACAGGGGCAGGGTGAAGGTACCTGTATAGGTGCCGGTCGCATCTTTGTCCTTGAGGAAGACGCGCAGTGGCTGGCCGCTGGGCGGCGTCACGAGCGCCTCGACATCATAGGTCTTGTCGAGGACGATGTTGCCATTCTCCGCGACGGTGGCGCTGAGGGTGACGGGCTGGCCGAGCGGCAACGACGCGCCGTCCAGCGGCGCGGTGATGTTGAGCGCCAAGGTCGAAACCGTCAGACTATCCACCAGGAACTGCCCAGACCCCGTCACGTTCAGCGTCCATGGCCCGTTTTGCAGGAACGGAGCCGGGGCATGTGCTTCGAGGCTAAAAATATAGTAGTGAGGGTCGGCGGAGATGAAATTGCCCTGTTCATCGGGTTTGAAGACTTGGCCGTTGGGGTCCGTCAGGCTGATGGTCGTGCCTGGCGTATCCTTGACCGCGATGACATCAAGATGCGTCACCGCGTCCCCGATGAAGAACTGCTTGGTCGTTTTACCGGAAACGACGGTCGGCGGAATCGAGGGCTTCAGCGACCTGCCGACATACTCGCGGAAGATGTCGGCAAAGACCCGGGCGAGGTTGAGCGGCGAAACGCCCTTCACCGGTCCCTGGCTATCATCATAGGCGGTCCCCTTGGTACGCGTCGAGATGCCGCCGAGGAAACCCCGGTAGCTGGTATCGGTCCCCAGGGCGATGGTGTCGATCGGCCATCCCTTGCTGGCGAACTTCGGCACCATCTCGCTGTTGACATACCCCACCTGCTGATCGCCCTGGGGATCTGGATTGCCATCTGTCAGCAAAATGACCGAGCCGGTCAGGCCGCTGTTGGCGCTCAAGAAGGTATCAAGCACCCCATAAGCTTTAACGAGGGCATCATAGGTGGGCGTATTGCCATTCGGTGCGCAATTCTGTGATTTACTCGTGATGGTTTGCCGCAACGTGCTGCGGTTCCCGGCGTCGTTCGTGGCGAGGGGAGCGGCCCATACCTGAGACAACCGGAAGCCGTGCGCGCCGCTAGCCCCTGTGGCATTGTCATTCGCCAGACCGACGATGCCGACGTAGTTCGTGACGCCATCCGCCGGATTCGACCCGCTGAGGTCGATGTACGCGTTGGCAGCGGAGCAGCGCAGCCCCAGCGGATCGTTGCTCGCCATCGAGCCAGACATATCCAGCACGATGATGGTCACGTGGCCGCTGGCGACCGCGGCACGGCTGGCAAGGGCCACCCCCAACGGCAGTGCCGCCGTGAGCATCCCTAAGAACAAGGCCAAGGAGCGCAGGTAACGCATGCGGGTGGATCTCCCAATCACGATTCCGAAAATGATGCGGCCAGCCAAGCGAACGGCACGCCGCGACGGCGATTGCCCCGCTGTCTGCTGCCATTGTACCAGCATTTTCGATGCTCAATTCGTGAATCTGCCAACACCAATGCAAGAGAGATCTGACACAAAAGTGGTGAGCTATAACACAAAACGTCCCCAACAGCAAGAGAGACAATGGCGAAATGCCATTGTCTCCTGGAATCGTGTGCGCTCTCCAACTCCTAAATCCTCATCCTCAATAAGAGTGAGCATACGAATCGCCTCGCTCCTTATAAGGTCGCAAGGCGATTCGTACTAGGATTGCTTTGGGGCAGCCTTCTTGGTGGTGCGTGCCGGACCAGCGGCAGCCTCAGTAGGGTCGTCATGGTTCTGCGCGGCGACCGTCTGCACGGTGTCCATCCCAGCTTGGGCGGCGAGGGCCTCTTCGCGCTGTCTGGCTAACATGGCTTCTTTGTCGACCTTCCGCATGCGGCCCCGGCGTCGTACCGGCGATGGGATAGCAGCCAGCGCATCAAGCTCAGGCGATGATGGATAGATCGACTCCGACTTGCCGCCGGTTGCTAACTTATCCTTGAGGGCGGAGGCAAAGACGGCGTTCGCCTTGTTTACCGCTTCCTCCAAAGAGTAGTTATGGTACATCAGCAAGCGGAAGAAGGCGTCAGCTTCAACGCCAGCTTGCAGACGCGCCCAGGAAATAGGACTCAGGTTCAACTCCTGCTTGA
>JBBQSR010000283.1:0-5553 GCA_038234855.1 Ktedonobacterales bacterium
GGTGGCACCACCCCGACGACCGGTGCGTGCACTGACGGCACGGTTCAGGTCGACGGCGTCACCACCCGCAAATTCTGTGGTCCCGCCAAGGCGACCGTGGTCGTGGCGGGCCAAACCTTTAATCTCAGCGGCGGCGCATGCTTCACGCTCAGTGGTCTCGCGGGCGTCAACATCGGCCAAACCGTCCTCGACACCAGCGACGCGGGGACAGCCCTGAAAAAGAAGCTGACCTATCTCGGCGCTGAGGTCCAGGCCGACAAAGATGGCACCTATGACCACGCCATCTTCAGCGGCTACACCAACGGCGTCGATTTCACCTCCATCGGCACCCTCACCTTTACCAACAATCTCCAGGCTGGCGCGTTCACGGGCACCGCCATCCTCAGCAAAGCCGCCGTCACCGGTACCTTCACCTGCTCATAGCGCCGAGGGGGCGAGCGTGCTCTTCGCCCGCTCGCCCGCCAAAGCAAAGAGTGGGGTGTGCTCACACGGCACTCCCCACTCCCCGACATCCGCGCTGAAATCGCTACTGCACGACCAGCACGAAGCTTTCCATCACGATAGGGAAGAGCGACGCATCTTTGTGCGCCACCGCTCGCCCTGCCTGCGCGTTGAAATTTGCGTGTGCGGTGCAATAGTAATAGTACAGCCCCGGCACATAAAAGGTCATCGGTGTGTCTCCGCCATCTGGTGGTGCGTCATCCGTACCGTAGATCACGTTCACCCCGTTACCAATCGCCGTCGGGTTCACCCCGCCAAACGGCCCAGGGTCCGACGCATAGTGCTTGTCCGTGTCGTAGTTATGCACCGTCAGCGTCCCATGGAACTGCACCGCCGTAAATTCGTACTGGAACCCATCGACCCCCACGATGACGCTATTCTTCGCATTCGGCGCGACCTGGCCCGGCGGATTGCCACGCACCCAGATCACCGCCTCCGCGGCATAGGGAAACCCCACCGTCCCCTTGTTGGCCGTCGCGCGATGGTAGGTCGGATCGATCGTCGCCTGCGTATCATCATAGAGGTCATACAGCCCAGGCGTCGTGAAGGTGATCCCGATCTGCTGGCCCCCGCTCAAGCTTTGATTGATCGTCCCAGGGTTCAGGAAGCCCCCCACCGTCGATGGGTCAGCATTCGGCACCGTCTTGAGCGTGTGCGTGCCCCCATCCGCGTTCACGAATGTCACCGTGGTGTTGGGATTGATCGTCGTGACAAAAGGGGCGAAAAGCTTGGTTGCCGCATTGATCGTAATCGTCGGCGTCTTTGCCGCCGGGGGTCTACCACACCCCCCCAAGAACGTCGTACACAGGACAATCCCCGTGCATACCGTCAGCCAGCGCGCAAAAGAAGATTGCATCAGCGTAGTCCCTCTCGCATGAATGGAGATCGCGCGGTGTCCGTGTCAGCACCCACCACCATATGATGCCTGTCCTCCCCGCTGCATGAATCCATCCGCGCTTCCCTCACTCGCCCCATTCCTGCGCTGGCGGGGGGAGCAGCCCTGCCAGTCAGTACCCGAGCCTACGACTGACAAGGTGACACCTCACATGATAACATAACGACAATCATAAAGGCATCCTTTAGCCCGCAAAAGCATTCATACAATGTATGATGTTTGGTCAACCTTATCCCTGCCACTCTGGCCCCCTCTCACTAAGCGCCACCGCGCATCATAGTACATCTGCTTTTTCCCCCTGGTTCATGCGATGTCGCCATCCGCAGTTGGATGATCCCTCGCTTCCTAGATCGATCTAGCAACTTTCCCCAAGATCGCCCCACTCCTATTGACAATCCTCAGCAAATTCGGTATAGTTGATTACAGTCAAGTCCGTGTAGAAGTATTGTCTACGGTTTTGACAAGACCATGCTGTTGAACCAGCAACAGCAGGGGCGCACGCTTGCCAGCACAATGGAGTGAGGGAAACGTTCTCCGCTTTTCACTAATGGCCGCGCGTCAGGTACGCCTTGCGGTGGCTCATCGCCACCCACACGCCCTGCGCCGCCCTGGCAATGTCCGGTTTGGCACCCTCAAAGTCGCAATCCCACACAGCCTGTGAGTTCGCAAAGAGTCGGGAACTGGCCCCCAACTAAACCGGTAAAGGTTCGAGAATCCACATGAAACAGCGCAACACTCTCTTCGCTGCCATCCTTACCCTCGCCACCCTCTTGTTGGCGGCGTGCGGCAGCAGCAGCGCCAGCGGCGGCGCACCCTCGGGCAACATCACCTTTTGGTACACCGAGGGCAAGACCGAGGAACCCGCCATCCTCAAGCTCGTCAGCGATTTCAACGCCTCCCACCCCAAGATCAAAGTCACTGCCCAGTACGTCGACTTCAACAGCGCGCATGACAAATTCGCCACCGCCGCCAAGGCTGGCTCTGGCGCGCCCGACGTCATCCGCACCGACATCGCCTGGACCAGCGAGTTCGCCAAGAACGGCTATCTGCTCGACCTGACGGGCAAGGTCGACGGCGGCACCAGCGACTTCCTCCCCGCGCCGCTGGCCTACAACCAGTACAACGGCAAACTCTATGGGCTGCCGGAAGTCACCGATTTCCTCGTCCTCTATTACAACAAAGCCCTCGTCCCCAACCCGCCCAAAACCCTCGACGACTTGCGCGCCGCTGCCAAGGAGCAAACCAACAAAGGCAAAGGCCAATATGGCTTCGCTACCCAGGGCGGCTCTTACTTCGTCACCCCCTGGCTCTTCGCCGATGGTGGCGGCCTCGTCTCGGATGATGGCAAGACCATCTTCGTCAACAACGCCAACTCCGTCTCGGGTTTCCAGCGCCTGCTGGACCTGAATAAAGATGGCTCGTTGCTCCCCATCGACTTCAAGAATGGCTACTCCAACGCCGACGAAGGCTTCAAGTCGGGCAAAGTCGCCATGATCTTCAACGGCCCCTGGCAGGCCTCAGACCTCGTGACGGGTTCCGCCTTCACCGGTGCCAACGCGGCCAACTTCGGCGTCGCGGCCATCCCCACCGGCTCTGCTGGTGACGCGCCCCGCTCGCCCACGGGCGGCCAAAACTACTCGGTCTACGCCGGGTCGTCTACCCCCGACGCCGCCGTCGCCTTCCTGAACTACCTGGATAGCGCACAGAGCCAGATCGCGGTCGCCACCGCCAATGGCACCCTGCCCACGCGCCAGGCCGCCTATGCCGATGCCGGTGTCACCAGCAACAAGACCATCGCGGCCTTCAAACCGTTGCTGACCTCCGCCAAGTCGCGCCCGGTCAACCCGAACGCCGGCAGCATCTTCACCGCCTTCGACTCCGACATCCAGAATGCCCTCACCGGCAAAGACACCGCCCAGGGCGCGCTCGATAAAGTCGCCCAGGACTGGAAGCCCCTCTTCAATTCCTAACCTGTCCCATCCGCTGCTACCGCGCCCGTCGCGGTGCAGCGCACCAGGGGTCGCGTCGCCTCGCGCGTCGCGGCCCCCTGTCGCATCACGCTTCGCCCCATGCATCGGTGGCCACGCGGCGACATTTCTGGCATACTCTTAAAGAAAGCGAACTCAGGCACCCGTCCCCCGATCTGGGGCGTCTGCTTATCTGAGGCATCGCGTGGCACGCTCAGCGGCGAGCGGCGGCACCTTCCCCGCGCCTCGTTCAGCGTCATCGGAACGGGAGAACCACCACCATGGCTACTGTCGCCATTCCCCCCAAAAAACCCGCCCTCCCCTGGAACGCCCGCATCGGCAGATTCATCAACGGCAAAGCCTTCGCCTACATCTGCATCGCCCCCGTCGTCATAGCCATGGCCGTCCTGATCTTCTACCCGATGGTACAGGGCATCCTCTACAGCTTCACCAACGCGAATGACTCCAATATCGGCGGTCACATCGGCCCCAACGTCATCCCCGCCACCTACAAAAGCGTCGGCCTCCAAAACTACATCGACATCCTCACCAATAAAGCCTCGGGCAGCGTCCAGTTCGCGGGCCTGCTCTTGCAGACCTTCATTTGGGTGGCAGGCTGCGTCGTCTTCCACGTCCTCTTTGGCGTTGGCTTGGCCATGCTGCTCAACCGCAACATCCGCTTCCGTGGCGGCTACCGCGCCATCATGATGATCCCGTGGGCCATGCCCCAATACGTCGCCGCTCTGGCCTGGAGCTTCTTCCTCAACCAGAACTACGGCATCATCAACGTCACGCTGACGAACATGCATCTCGCCGCCATCCCCTGGACCACCGACCCCAACTGGGCACGCTTCGCCGTCATCATGGTCAACACCTGGCTCGGCGTCCCCTTCTACGTCGTCACCGTCCTCGGCGGACTGCAATCCATCCCCGCCGAGTTGAATGAAGCCGCCGCCATTGACGGCGCGAGCTGGTGGCAGCGTTTCCGCAATGTCACCCTGCCCATGCTGCGCCCCATCCTGGGCCTGGTGATGCTGCTCGACACCATCTGGACCTTCAACCTCTTCGCCGTGATCTACTTCATCACGGGCGGTGCCCCCGGCCACGCCAGTGACACCATCATCTCCTATGCCTACGAAAACCCCATCACCACCCACAACTACGGCATCGGCGCGGCGTATGGCATGATCATCCTCGTCATCCTGATGGTCTTCACCATCGGCTATTCACGCGCGGTGCGCGTCTCGCAGGGGGTCAACTAACATGGAAATCGACATCCCACAGACCGGCGGCGCGCCCTCCGTCGTGCAGCCCGAAAACCCCGCCACGGCCAAAGCAGCGCCGCGTGCCGCCACCCTCACCCCGCGCGGCATGCGACCCAAGGACCTGCTGGCCGGGGTGGCGACCCATGGCGCGCTCATCATCGCCTCACTCATCGCCGCCGTCCCCCTGCTGTTGATCTTTTTCACCTCGCTCAAGACCGAGACGGAAACCTTCAGCACCACCGTCTCGATCCTGCCCAAGGTCTGGCACTGGGATAACTATTCCTATGTGCTGCACGACAACTTCCTCACGTACCTGCGCAACAGCGTCTATGTCGCTCTGCTCACCATGGTCATCGCCCTGTGCATCACCCTGCCCGCTGGCTATGCCCTCTCGCGCTTCGAGTTCCTGGGCAAGCAGGGCGTGCTGCTCTCGTTCCTGGTGACGCAGATGTTCCCCGCGCCGCTGCTGTTGGTGCCGCTCTACCTGCTGTACGTCAACTTCCACCTGCTCAACAACGTCAACGGCCTCGTCATCGCCTACGCGACGACCGCCCTCCCCTTCAGCGTGTGGATGCTCAAAAACTTCTTCGACTCCATCCCCAAAGAACTCGATCAAGCGGGTCTCGTTGACGGCCTCAACGTCTGGGGCGTCTTTTACCGCATCGTCGCGCCCCTCACCGTCCCCGGCATTGCCGTAGTCGCCTTCTACAATTTCATGAACTCGTGGAATGAGTTCATGTTCGCCAACCTCTTAATCTCATCCACCGATCAGCAGACCCTGCCCATCAGTCTGCACAACTACGACTTCGCCACCGGCGTCCACTGGCCCTGGCTGTGTGCCGATGCCATCCTCATCACTCTGCCCGTGATGTTCTTCTTCTTCTGGGCACAGCGCTACCTCATCGCCGGCCTCACTGGCGGCAGC
>JBBQSR010000284.1:0-5545 GCA_038234855.1 Ktedonobacterales bacterium
TGAATGCGGTTTGCATCTCGGCGGGGGCGGTCAGGTGCTTTTGGGCGGCGGCGAGCCAGGCTTCGGCCTCGGTCAATTCGGTGCCGCGCAGGGTCAGGCTAGCGTTGCGCCGCTTTGCGTCCCATTGGCGCGCGCGCACCAACAGATCGCGGCTCTGCTGCCAGTAGCCCAGGCCGGTGTCGAGCGCGAAAAGGATCTTTTGCAGCGCGTCCGCCGCGTCGTCTTGCTGGCGCGAAAAGATCCAGTTCAGCGCCGCGAGCGGGGCCATGGGGCTTTGCGGGCCGAGCTGCGTGCGTGCATCGACATCGCGGTGCACCACGGGAATGATCTTTTTCTTGAACTCCACCGCCAAACGAAACTCTTCGGCGCAGACCGGCGACGCGACCGAATCGGGGCTGAGGACGATGAGGTACGCATCGGCGGCGGCAATGGCATCGGCGATGGTGTTGCGCCATGTCGCGGTCGGTGGAATGTCGTCTAGGTCGAGCCACACCTCGCGCCCGATGCCTTTCAGTTGCTCAGCCAGTTGGCGCGCGAACGCGAGATCCTTGCGTGAATAGGAAAAAAAGGTCGCCCCCATGGTGTTACGCTCCTTTTAGCCTTGGCACATGCCGCTCCCGCTCACCGCACCGCGTCGTCCTGCCCCGAGGATAGCATGCTCGCCTGATATGCACAAGGGCAGCGCGGCGGCGTGCAGCGCCCCCTTTTCCGTGGAACGCTCAAGTCGCGCCGTTGCCCGGTCGATAGAGAGGATCGAGAGAAAGAACTTACTCTGCGACATGGGGGGCTGGGTTGATGAACTTGCGCCAGGCATCAGCGGCGGCGAGTCCTCGCGCAGGAACGCTCCGTTTCTCGGATACGCGGTTAGCCATCCTGAGTTGGGTGGGCTTGATCGCTATCGTCGCGCTGACGGTGGCGTTCCCCCAGCACCCGATGAGCTATTCCGCGAGTGGCGTGAGCATCGGGTGGCTGGTGGTGTTAGCCGTGGGCGGCAGTTTCGGCCTGTGGTTGGCACACCAGCGTTCACGCTGGGCAGCCCCCTGGCAAATGGTGGTCGTGACGGGCGCGTTGGGCATAGCCAACATGACCGGGACCGATGAAACCTTCATCTGGATGCTCTTTCCCATGAGCGCGGTCATCAGTCTGATGTTTTTCTCCCGTCTGATGGCACAGTTGCATATGCTGGCATTGATGGGCACACTCATCATCAGCAGCGTGCTAGCGAGTAACGGCGGCGCGTTGATTCCCGCATGCGTCATCGCGCTATTCAGTGCGCTCTTGCTGTTTGTCATCGAGCGCATGCAGCTCCGCGAAAGTCACTTGGTCGCGGAGGTCGCCGCGCGCGCTGCCCAGCACGACGCCTTCACCGCCATCAGTTGGTCGCTGACCTCGCTCGAGCCATCGGTGGACGGTCTGCGTTCCATCCTCGCCAGTGCCTGTCCCCCCGATGTGTCGCTGGCGCTGATGTTGCTGCGCGACAACCAATTGGTGTCTGAGGCCGCCGTTGGCCCCGACGCGGCGGCGATGCTGCGCTGGCAGTACCCCCTGCGCGACGCGAGCACCAGCATCGCCGCCCTGGCGCTGCGCGAGCGGCGCACCCAGATGGCCGCGCTCGGTGGCCAAGATGCCGCGTTGCTGCTGAATGGCGCGTTGCCCACGACGCCGCTGCCCGTGCGTGCGGCAACCGCCGTGCCCATCATGCGGCAGGGGGCGGACCCCATCGGCGTGCTGCTGGCGATCACGTCGCAGGCACAGGCGATGGACGGCGATCGGCTGGGCATCTTGCCCGCCGTCGCGAATCAATTCGCGGTCGCGCTCGAAAACGCGCGGCTCTTTGACCAGGCACAGGCGCGCGCTGACCATGACGCGCTGACGGGCCTGTACCATCACCGCGCCATCCACGCGCGGCTGCACGAAGAGATCCAGCGGGCCAGCCGCAGCGCGCGTCCCTTTGCCATGCTGCTGATCGACCTGGATGATTTTCGCCGCTATAACGAAACGTATGGGCATCAGGTTGGCGACGCGATCTTGACCCAGTCTGCCAGCACGTTGAAGCGCGCACTGCGGGCGGGCGACATCTTGGGACGACTCGGCGGCGATGAGTTCCTCGCCATTTTGCCCGATACCGACCCGAGCGAGGCGGTGCAACTGACGCGCAGCCTCCTCGCGGCCTTCGCGGCGGAGTCGTTTCATCCCCAGGCAGGCGCGGAACGGTTGCCCATCACCATCTCGGCGGGTCTGGCGCTGTACCCCAACGATGGCCGCACGGCGCAGGAATTGGTCGCTATCGCCGAGGATGCCAAGCGTGAGGCCAACCATAACGGCGGCAATCGCTTTGAGATGACGGGCATCGACGCCGCGAAGGGGACGGGCCGCGCCATCGACCTCCGCAGCTTTGGCGTGCTCGAAGCCCTGGTGACGGCGGTGGACCCCAAGGATCGCTATACCCGCGACCACTCCGAAGAGGTGGCGACGTATGCTCAGATGCTCGGCGAGGCGATCGGCCTCGCCGCCGACCGCTTGAGCGTGCTTTTCGACGCGGGGCTGCTGCACGATGTCGGCAAGGTCGGCGTGCCCGATGCCGTGCTGCGCAAGCCCGGCAAGCTCACCGACGCCGAATTCGACGCGATGAAGCAGCATGTGGTGCTTTCCGATGCCTTGCTGCGCTGCCTGTTGCCCGCCGACACCGACCCCGACGTGCTAGACGCCGTGCGCCACCACCACGAGCGATGGGATGGCCGGGGCTACCCGCGCGGTCTCGCTGCCGAAGAGGTGCCCCTGATCGGACGCATCATGATCGTGGCCGACGCGACCTCGGCGATGCATATGGACCGCCCATACCGCAAGGGCCTCGCGCCCGAGCAGATCATCAGCGAGCTGCGGCGCGGCGCGGGGAGCCAGTTCGACCCTGAGCTGGTCGAGCCGTTCATCCGCGCCTTCATCGCGCATCATCATCTGGTGGAAGCGGAGATGACCGACGACGCGGTGGCCGACGCGCTGCCCCATGCGGCGTAGCGCGCCGCCAGCCCCCCTAGAACCCCAGTTCCGCCCGCAGTGTCTCAAAGTCGCTGAGGGGTAGGCTCAGCAGCGCGGCGGCGCGGCCATGGTCGCCGTCGCTCAGCCGCAGCGCGGTACGCAGCGCCATCGACTGCGCCTCTTGCACGATCTCGGTCAGCGCGGTGCCCGACTGCACGCGCTGTGTCACGTCTAGGGTCAGCCGTTCGAGGTTCGCCGAGAGGATGATGTGTTCGGGCAAGATCAGTTCGCCCCGGCTGAGCGCGACGGCCCGCTGGATGGTGTTTTCCAGTTCGCGCACATTGCCGGGCCAGTCATAGGCCTCCAGCATCACCAGCGCTTCGGCGGTGATGGTGGCCTCGGGCATGGTCGGCGAGAAGCGGTGCAGCTTCAAGAAGTGCGCCACCAGCGCGGGAATATCTTGCTTGTGCTCGCGCAGCGCGGGCATGTGCATGGAAATGACGTTCAGGCGGTAATAGAGATCCTCGCGGAAGCGGCGCTCTTGCACCTCGACCGTCAGATTTTTGTTCGTCGCCGCGATGACGCGCACATCTACCGGGATGGGCGTGGTGCCGCCCAGCCGCTCAATGGTGTGCGGCGCTTGCAGCACCTTCAGCAGCTTGGTCTGCGTCGCCAGCGACATCTCGCCGATCTCATCGAGAAAGATAGTGCCCTTGTTCGCCGTCTCGAAATAGCCGATGCGCACCTTATTGCCGCTGCCCGTGTACGAGCCTGGCTCCGCGCCAAAGAGCGCCGCTTCGAGCAGGCTTTCGGGGATGCCCGCGCAGTTGAAGGCGACAAAGGGACCACGCCGCCGATCCGACGACTGATGGATGGTTTCTGCGACGGTCGATTTGCCCGTGCCCGTCTCACCCGTGATGAGGATGGTGGAGGGCGTGCGCGCGACCTTGCCGATCCTCTTGAAGATTTCCAGCATGGCGGGGCTTTGGCCGACGATCTTTTCGCTGGGGTCCAGCACGGGGATGTCGGCCAGCTTGTGATCGCGCTTCATCTGCGCGGTTTGCAAGCCCTGCCGCACGGCGTCGAGCACGACGCTGCTATCCTCGAAGGGTTTGTGCAGGAAGTCGATGGCCCCCAACTGCGTCGCTTTGATGACGGTCTGCACCTGGCTCTTGGCCGTGACGAGGATGACGGGGATGTCGATGCCCTGATTGAGCAATTCTTGCTGAATCTGCGAACTATCCATATCCGGCAGATAGTGGTCCAGCAGCACCAAATCAGGGCGACCCGCGACGGGGCCAGTGAGGATGTCGAGCGCCTCGTCGCCCATGCCTACCTCGCTCATCTGGTAGTGGCCTTCGTCCTCTAACCAGGCGTGCAGCAGCGCACGAATCGCTTCGTCATCTTCCACGACTAAAATGCGGTCTCCGCCAGCAGTCATCAGTCCGATCCTTTGTGTCGCGTCATCCAGTTGCATAGTCGCCCCCTCCGTCTCAGCGCAGCAGTACAGCCATGGCTGCGCTTACCGCCCTGACTTTGGCCTTGCCCACGCTCTCGCCACGACACCAACGGCTGCATCGCATCCTTGGGATGGCGAAGCGTGCGTGTTCGACGGCATTACCGTTTTTGTTGCGAGCATGATGCTGAGGTATTGTACCACGCCCGTCGCCCCACAACGAAACAAACAGGCGCTATAAAGGATGCCACCAAAGGTACGGCAATTAGCATGCCATCTCTGTGTCGCTACCACTAAGAATAGCGCCACTTTATGAGCAAAAGATGAGAGCGCCACGGCTGAGCCTCGCCGCCCGTACCGCTCAGATGCGGGTCGGTGATATGGTGGCATTTTCCCGAAAAAATGCAGCGATGCGGTGAAACACTTCACCGCATCGCTGTGGCATGCATGACAGGGGCACGCTAGCCCCATCGTGCTATCAGGAATGGCTGATGGCTGGCGCCGGCTCGGTGGGCGAGAGGCCATCAGCGACCTGAGTCGCCGTGCCAGCGGGCGCGGTACGTGCCTGTTTGCGATCGAGCAAACTGACGACCACAGGGACGACCACCAGCGTCAGCAGGGTGCTGGTGAGCAGCCCGCCGATGACCACGACCCCCAGATCCGACGCGATGATGCTGCCCTCGTTGCCACCCAGCCCCAGCGCCAGTGGCATCAGCGCCAAGATGGTCGCCAGCGCCGTCATCAAGATGGGGCGGACGCGCGTGCGCCCGGCCTCGAGCAGCGCCGCCTCGGTGGTCATGCCTTGTGTGTGCAGTTGGTTATAGAGGTCCACCAGCACGACGGCGTTCGTCACGACGATGCCGATCAGCATCAAGAAGCCCATGATGGACGACAGGTTGAGCTGATGGTGCGTGATGATCAGCGCCGCGATGCCCCCAATGAAGGCCAGCGGCAGACTGAAGAGGATGGCGAAGGGTTCGCGCAGGCTGCCAAAGGCGATCACCATCACCAGGTAGACCAGCGCGATGGCCGCCAAGATGGCGATGCCCAGGCCGCCGAAGGCCTGCGCCTGCTGCTGGCCGATGCCCGCCTGCGTCACCGTCACGCCCGCTG
>JBBQSR010000285.1:0-5544 GCA_038234855.1 Ktedonobacterales bacterium
GTTGAGTACGAGGACACCAACGGGCTGCACGTTGCCCGCCATGTCTTTGGTACGGAGCCAACCGACACGCAGGTCTATGCCTTCGTCCTTTACGACCTCCCGCACCTCGTAGCGGCCACCTTATCACATACTCAAGAGAGGGACAAGGAACGTGCGGCTTCGAAGGTCAACCCAAAGCGCGCCAAGCGCGAGGCCGCCGCAGCAACACGAGAATGGGGCATCTCGACTTTCGCCCAAGATGCCCTGCAACTGGAACTGGAAGCACACAAAAAAGAACGATACGTGCAATCGCGCAATGAACGCGACGCCGAGGCTGCTCACCAGCGCGAGGTGAAACGCAAGCACATGAAGGAGCGCCATAGGGGACATTAGGGGTTGTATGTCAGTGATTGAATAAGGGGGAACTTTGGTCGTTCCCCTTCGGTACTCTCCCTGGAAGATGCCTCACGAGGCGATCTGCCGCCAGGTCTTGCCACCGTCCAGGCTCTCGATCACGATGGCGGGGGAGTAGAAACCGACGTAGAGGTGCTGGTCATTGTCTGGCGCGACCAACAGCGCGGAGGGGGACGACGTCTGGAGGGTGACGAGTTGTTGCCAGGTGCCGCCGCCGTCGTGGCTGCCCCACACCTGATGGCCCACCAGGCCATAGAGCACGGTCGCGTGTTGCGCGCTGACAGCCAGCCGCGCGAAGGTCGCGTCGGTCACATTGCCGCTCACCTGCGTGAAGGTCCGCCCGCCATCTGCTGAATGGAAGACGCCCCGTTCGCCCGACACATACACACCCTGCGTGCTGGCTGGCGACGACTGGATGCTGTAGACACCGCCCGTCACCCCCGCGACATTCGCCCAGGTGGCCCCCGCGTCCAGCGAGAGTTGCAGCCCTGATGTCGTGCCCAGCAGCAACTGCTGCGGATTCGCGGGGTTCAGCCACAGCACATGCTGGGCCTCTCGGGCGACGGCGGCGTGCAGCAGGTGCCACGACTGCCCCTCGTCATCGCTGCGGTACAGCCCGAAACCGGTATAGACGGCGTACCACTGGTGCGCCCGCGTGCCGGGGACGACCAGGTAGCGTTGCGTATCGATGGGCATGCCAGCTGGGTCCTTCGCGCGCGTCCAATGCTTGCCGCCATCCTGCGTGAGGAAGATGCCATTGCTACCGAAATTGCCGCCGCCAGGGTCGATGCCCACCACGCCGATGACGCCCTGGCCCAACGGACTCGTCGCCAGATACGTGATCATCAGCGTATGCAGCGCGCCGTGCCCCTGCGGCCACGACTTGCCATCATCCATGCTAGTGAAAAGGCCATAGTGCGACCCCAGGTAGATGATGCCCGGATGCACCGGATCGATGGCGAGCGTGTGCAGGTGCTGGTCGGGGTTCGAGAGCGGTCGCCCCGCCACCGTCGGGTCGGTCCCGATGGGCTGATTCGCCGCGTGGATGCCCACCGTGATGAGCGCCACGACCACCACCCCCGCGATGATGCCCACCCATGGACGCGCTCGCACGAAACCTACTACTCGATCCACCCAATCCTTTTCTTCGACATACGAGGTAGCGGTGGGGGCATCGGTCCCGATCGGTGATGCTTCGTCGGTGGGCGAATCGGTCGTACTCATGGCGGTCACATGCTCCCATGTATGGTGAAGAAGGTGCGCGGCGTAGCGACGAGCGCGGGCGACTCCATCGTACCACGCGGGAAAGGGAGAGGGGTAAAGATTGGGTGAAAAAATCCCTGAGCACGGGTACGTCATCTGTGCTATGATCTCCCCAAACGGTCATGTCATAGCAACGGCGCGTCGCGCTGTTTTCGAGGAATAGCACCCCATGCACCAATCACGATTCGCGCGCCTGATTGCGGGCGTGCTCGTCACGCTGGCTTTCGCTGGCTGCGCCCAGACGACCTCTAGCGCCGTGCCCGCCCCGACCCCGGTTGTGTCGGTGACCCCCACCGCCCCCAATGGCGACTATGCCTTCATCCGCAATGGCGACATCTGGGTGCACCTGGGCAGCGCGCCATCGCACGCCATCACCAAGCTGCATCTGAGCGCGGCGAGTGCCCTGTGGGGGTCGCTCACGTGGTCGCCTGACCACGCCACCCTGGCCTTCGTGCTGAACGCGCCGCCCATCGCCCCCGGCTTCACCGCGAAAAATCCCGTGCAAGACACCGGCACCCTCTTCTTGGTCGATGTCGTGGCAGGCAAACTGACGGCGGTTCCCGGCGCGGGCGCGGTGCCCATCATGGGTCGCCATGTCGCCTGGACGACCTACGCGGGGCGGCCCGTCCTCGCCTTCACCCAAAATGGCACCGTGTCGCTTTACACCCCGAGCCAAAATCAGGCGACGACGCTGACCCTACCCCAGCATGTGTGGGAGATCGTGACGCGTGGTGCCACCTTGTTCTATACCCGCGCGAACAATATCGCCCCAACGGGCACTGCGGCGGGTGAACTGCACGCGCTGTACATCCCCAACGCGACCGATAGCACCATCGCGCAATTAGGAGCCATCACGCTGCCCGCCGCGCTGTGCAGCAGCCTCCTTTGCCCGCCCGACACCGCGACGCCCGCCGTACCCTTCGCCTGGTCCGTCAGCGGCGATGGCACATTGGTGGCCTATGAGTCCTCCTTGGCGGCCACCGCGCCGACCACCAGCAACCCTACGCCCCAGACGACGCCCGTGCCCACGACCACGCGCTTTTACATCGCGCAGCGCGGCGGCGGTGCCCCGCGCGTCATCTTCGCGCAGATCCCCGCGCCCGCCTTCATCGCCACCTGGCAGATGGCGCTCTCGCCCGATGGGCAGTACGCGGTGCTCAGCTTGGCGCAGCCAACCACGGCGAACTATGGCCCCTTCGTGCAGCCGCTCACCGGGAATGCGGCACCGCAAAATCTGGCGCAGGCCGACCAACAGGTCGGGGGCCGCCCCGCCTGGTCACCCACCAGCCAGGGCTTCACCCTCACCGCCGTGGCTAGCGGACCCCAGGTCAGCGGCCCACAGGACCACACCCTCGCGACCTTCCTGGTGAATGGCCAACGTATCACCACTGAACGCAGCGGCGACGACCTCGTCTGGGGAGAATAATCACGCATGAATGTGCAGGATCGCCTGCGACGCCAGCTTTTGCTGGTCATCGTTTTCCTGGGGGGCATGACCTCGTTGGCGCTGGAGCTTTCCGCGTCGCGCTTGGTCGCCCCTTACTTTGGCAGTTCCCTCTTCATCTGGGCAAACTTGATCGGCACGGAACTGATCTTCCTCACCATCGGCTACTCGGTCGGCGGGCGCTGGGCGGATCGCAACCCCAGCCCGCTGCGGCTCTACACCATCGTCGCGGTGGCGGCGGGCTTCATCGCGCTGGTGCCGCTGCTGTCTCGTCCGGTGCTGTCGCTGTCGTTGCGCGGCTTCGCCAGCCTCGATGTCGGGGCCTTCGTCGGCTCGCTGGTGGGCATCAACATCCTGCTGGCGGTGCCCATCACCCTGCTTGGCATGGTGACGCCCTTCGCCATCCGGCTTGAGATCACCAAGGTCGAGGGGGCGGGCAACACGGCGGGCGTCATTTATGCGCTCTCGACCTTGGGTAGCATCATCGGCACCTTCCTCCCCGTCTTCGTCCTCATCCCGACCATCGGCACCGCCAAAACCTTCGTCCTTTTCGGCTTCATCTTGCTGGCGGGGTCGCTGACGGGGCTGTACTTGGCGGGTGCGCGACCCCAGTTGCTGCGTTTCGGTGCGCCGATGGGCTTGCTGCTGGCTGTGTCCCTGGTCGCCGTCGCGCTGCCGCACCAGATCAAGCCCGGCTTCGACGGCCATCTGGTGACGGAGCGCGAATCTCTCTACAACTACATCCAGGTCGTCAAAAACAACGGCACCTATGAATTGGTGCTCAACGAGGGCCAGGCGATCCATTCGCTGTATAATCCTGCCTTCAATGTGCTGGGCGGCGAATGGGCCTACTTCCTGCCCGCTCCCCTCTTCAACAATCCGCCCTACAAGACCAGCGACCTGCACACCGCCTGCGTCATCGGCTTGGGCGCGGGCACCATCCCGCGCAACATTACCAATACGTACGGTCCCATCCCCATCGACGGCGTCGAGATCGACCCCGAGATCGTGAACCTGGGGCGGCAATACTTCGCCATGCACGAAAAGAACCTGAACGTCATCGAGCAGGATGGTCGCTACTTCCTGGCACTCACCAAGAAGAAGTATGACTACATCGCCATCGACGCCTATCAGCAGCCCTACATCCCCTTCCAATTGACGACCAAAGAGTTCTTTCAATTGACGCGCGACCATCTGACCCCCAAGGGCGTCGTCGCCATCAACGTGGGCCGTGCGGGCAGCGACTTTCGCCTGGTGAATGTCCTCGCCAGCACGATGCGCGCGGTGTACCACAACGTCTACGTCATCGACGTGCTCGGCGAGGCGAATAGCATCGTCGTCGCCACCAACGACGACACCACCAAGATCACGAACCTCGCCGCCAACCTGCCCAATCTTACCCAACCCGATCTTATCCAGCTCACCGACAACGCCCTCTCGGTCCAGGGCCATCTGCGCCCCGGCACCACGCGCGATCTCGTGCTGACCGACGACCACGCCCCCGTCGAAAGCATCATCAACCAACTGATCCTGGGCTACATCCGCAGCGACGGCAACAATCCCTGAGCCGCGCTGGCACGGCGATTGTTGTATGATATCCCTACACAAACCACGCGGCGGGCACGGGTTAGCCCCATCTGAAGAAAAAGGAAGCGATACGCCGATGAGTCCCAAAGATTTGCAAAAGATGCAGCAGCAGATGATGAAAGCCCAAGAGCAAATGGCCAAGGCGCAAGAGCAAATGGCGCAGGATCTCGCCAACACGACGCTCGCAGGCACTGCTGGCGGCGGCGTCGTCACCGTGGCCCTCACCGGTGATTACCACGTGCAGTCGGTCAAGATCGACCCCGAAGCCATCGACCCCGCCGACGCGAGCGGCCTGGAAGACCTCATCACCGCCGCCTTCAACGACGCGCTCGACAAGGTCGCCGCCGCCCAAGAAGACGCCCAGCAGCGCATGCAGTCCGCCGCGCTGAGCGGCCTGAAACTGCCGCCAGGTATGGGCATCTAAAAAAGAAGGGGTAAGGGGTAAGAAACCAGGGCGAACACGAGGCCACGAAGAACACGAAAGGATAGAGAAAGAGAAGCTCCCCTCTTCTTCCCAAATTTCGTGTCCTTCGTGGATTTTCTGATTTTCGTCTTCGAAAAACACTTCCTATCCTTGGCATGTCGCGGGAGATAGTACCATGTCAAAACCAACCTATGATAGCGTCTGGAAGGCGCTGCCAGATGCGGTGATTTTGGCATTGGTACGTCTGGTAGTGACGGGGTTGGGGACGACGCTGCAACCGTGGAAGACGGATATCAAGCTGCTCTTCGACCGCGACATCGACAATGCCTATCTGATCGAGATCGACGGCACCCAGGCGTTGCTGTTGCTGGAATACCAGAATTATCTGGACCTGACGATGCCCTGGCGCGTCTTCGAGTACATCGCGTTGCTG
>JBBQSR010000286.1:0-5530 GCA_038234855.1 Ktedonobacterales bacterium
CATCCCATTGCTCAGCAGCATCCGGGGCGAATCGCCACTTTTTGCGCAGCTTATCGCGGTGTGCTTCCATGAAGCTGCGGAAGCGGGCGCTCTCATTCACCCACGTTGCACCCAGCGAATGCAGCCGCGTCGGCGGCGGACCCGCGATAAAGGTGAGCAGCGCATCACGCGACATGCGGCTCGTCATGGCGCAAATCTCCTGACAGTTGACACAACACTCAGAATCTCTCTCGTGCTCATATGCCATAATACGTCAATAGGAAACAAACGGAGGGCCCGTGATGACGCAACCGACAGACGACACCATTTCCACCTTCTTCCTCGCGGAGGGGCAGCAGACGGGCGCGGAGGTCGCCGCACGGCTGGCGGCTTTCATCGGCGGGGCGACGCGGAGCCTGGATCTCGCCATCTATGACTTTCGGCTCGGGCCGCCGACGGCGACGGTCATCGCGGCGGCGCTGCGCGAACGGGCGGCGGCAGGCGTCGCCATCCGCATCGCGTATGACGCGGACAAGCCGCCACAGCCGGTGCTGTCGGCGGGCGATCCCGCGCCATCCGGCACGGGGGCCTTCGTGCAATCCCTCGGGCTGCCGTGGCGGCGCATCGGCGGCCAAAAGCTGATGCACAACAAGTATCTGGTGCGCGACGCGGCATCGCCCAACGCCGCCGTCTGGACCGGCTCGCTCAACTTCACCGACGACGCCTGGACGCTGCAAGAGAACAATGTCATCACCCTCGTCTCCACCGCCGTCGCGACGGAGTATACCCAGGACTTCGAGCAATTGTGGGCCAGCGGGCACATCGAGGGCACCGGCAGCGTGGACGCGCCGACGCTGTCGCTGCGCTACGGCGGCCAAGAAGCGACAGCGCGCATCCTCTTTTCGCCCGCCAGCGGCGAGACCATTGATGAACAAGTCGCCCTCACCGTCGCGGGGGCGCAGCGCCGCGTGCGCCTGTGCAGCATGCTGCTGAACTCCGGCGCGCTGCTCAACGCCCTCGAAGAGATCCTGCGCGGTGGCACCGTCCCGGTCGATGGCATCTATGACCAGACGCAGATGGCCCAGGTGTTGCAGCAGTGGCAAGACGTGCCCCACAACCACTGGAAGATCGACGCGGTCGGGCGCATCGTCGCGGCGGCGCATCTGGTGGGTAAGCAATCGACGCCCTACAGCCCCACCAGCCGCCACGATTTCATGCACGACAAGATCATCGTCGTGGATGACACAGTCATCACCGGCTCCTACAACTTCTCGCGCAGCGCCGAAATGAACGCCGAAAACGTCCTCTTCATCCGCTCCGCGCCGTTGGCCGACCACTACAGCAGGTACATCGATGGGCTAGTGGTTACATATCGTGGCTGATTAGGGATAGATGCAGAACTATCCCACCTGGATGCGGATCATGGTGAAGCGCCTTGCCGCCGCCGTGGCGGACGCGCGGTCGAGCTTCCCCTGTGCATCGCTCGTCACGCCATAGGCACGCGCAGCAGCGGGGGACGTTTGCACACAGTCCCATAGCGCGGGGTCGATCACGTCGGGTTGCCCGTGCGTCACGGTCGCCGTGCCATGCAGGGTCTTGCCCGCGATCAGCAGCGTCACCTGAGGCTGGGCTTGCAGATTCTTGTACCAGTCGTGGTCGGTGAAAAGCGTCACCACATCACCCGCGCGCTGGTAACCGACGGGCGTGGTGAATCGCTTGCCACTCTTGCGACCCGTGAAGCTCAGCAGCAGAATCGCGCGGCTAATGGGCGTTGCGAAAGGCAACCGCAGCATCGCCCCCAAAATCTGGTTGGCGAGCTTGGGCGGGGTACGCGGGCCTGTAGGTGCAGGTGTCGTCACGAGTATCACTCCAATGGTGTCAAGGTCGCGCGTTCGCGTTTGACGAATTCGCGCAGGGTCGTTGGCGGTCGTCCCAGCAGGCGCGCCAAGTCCGGCGTGACGGTGGCTGCCAGACCTAGCCGCGCCGTGGTGTAGATGGCTGTCGTCACCAGAATGAAACCAAAGGGGTAGCCCTGGCGGTGCATTCCCCAGATGAAGGCGGGCAGCGAGGGATCGGTGTAGGTGATGCGCCGTCCCAGCACGGCGCTCATCTTCAGGGCCACCTCGCCATAGCTCAGCGCCTCGCCCCCGGTCAGGTCATAGGCGTGCCCCCCATGGCCCGGCGTCGTCAGCGTTTGCACTGCCACAGCGGCGACATCATCGCCGTCGATGAAGCTCGTGCGCCCATTGCCAGCGGGGACGGCGATATGGTTATCGTCGCGGATCTCGCCCAGATGCGTCGTAGTGAGATTCTGCATGAAGAAGCTGGGACGCAGGAAGGTCCAGCCGATGCCGCTCGCTTCCAGGTACTGCTCTACATGGCGATGCGGCACGATGGGGATGCGCTGCGCGCCCAGCAGCGACATAAAAACGATGTTGTGCACGCCCGCTACACGCGCCGCATCAATGAAGGGATTGATGTATCGCTTGGTATCTGAGATGGCCGGTGGCCGCATCAGAAACACCGCCGTGACGCCAGCGAGCGCCGGGGCAAACGTCGCGGGTTGCATGAAGTCAAACTGCACGGCGTCATGCCCCACAAAGCGCGCATCTTGGGGTTCTCGCACCGCCGCACGAGCAGACACCCCTGCCGCGCGCAAGCCACCCCAGACCGCCGCCCCCACGTTCCCCGTCGCGCCCGTTACTAAGATCAATCCCATCACGCCCCTCATCGCATTCACTCGCTCAGATCATAGCGCATTATGGGTTCTGGTGACACACACCTAGCACGCTTTCTCCAAAAGAGTCACCGCCAGAAAAAAATCTCCTGGCGGTGTCGACAGATCCTCTGGTGGTACGGTGCCGCATAGCCATCTCGGCCCAGCGGTGTACTTGCGCTACTCCCCTTGCAGCGCGGCCCACGCGGTCACGGCGGGGTCGTCGGTGGTCGGCACCCAGGCGACCAGCAGGCGCGGGGTGTCGTCGTCGTCCTCATCGTCGGGGGTGAAGTGGTAGCGCGCATCCTCGGCGGGGAGCACGACCGTCTCGCCCGTCGCCAGCACCATGCCGCGTGGGGCCGCCATGTCGCCCCAGCTCAGCTCGACCTGGCCGCTAATGACCGTGACGATCTGCACGCTGGTACCGTCCGTCTCGCGGCGCGCGGTGTAGCCACCCGAGAGCGTGATCTCAGCGAGGGCGAAGTGCGGGTCGGCCACCAGCAATTGCTCGCGCGGGTCCGCCGTGCCTGTCGCAGTCTGGGGGCCGACCGCCACGGGCCGCATGGTGTGGCGCGCCAAGGGTTCGTAGTCCAGCACGTCCAGCGATTGCTCGATATGCAATTCGCGCGGCTGGCCATCGGGGTTGGTGCGGCCAAAGTCGTGCAGCCGATAGGTGACATCCGAATATTCCTGGATCTCATAGATGACGATGCCCGCGCCCAACGCGTGAATCGTGCCCGCGCGGTTCAGCACCACATCGCCCGCCTGCACCGGCACCCGCTGCATCAGCGCATCCAGCGTCCCCGCGCGGATGGCCGCCGCGACCGCGTCACGCTGCGTCACCCCGGCGAAACCGTGGATGATGTGCGCGTCGCCCTCGGTGTGCAAGACACGCCAGGCCTCGGTTTTGCCCAGTCTGCCCCCCTCGTGCGCGTCGGCATAGGCATCGTCAGGGTGCACCTGCACCGACAGCCACGCGTGGGCATCGAGAAACTTCACCAGCAGGGGGAAGCGGTCGCCAAAGACGGCCCGCGCCCGCGTGCCATACAGCCGCACGCCCAGTTCATCGGTCAGGTCGCCGAGCGTGCGCCCGCTGTATGGCGGATTCGTCGCGGTCGCGTCCAGCGCCGTTTCCCAGGCTTCACCGATCTTGGTGTCGAGGGGCAGGTGTTTGCCCAGCAGCGACGCCAGGTGCGTGCCGCCCCAGATCGTTTCTTTCAGCACACCGCGCAGGGCGATGGGGTCCAAGCTCACAGCGAATGCTCCTTCTATCGACAAACGGCGAAGCGGATATCACGAAGTCTTACTCCATGATATCCGCTGGGGGAAACTGATCGCTAGGGGCACGTGGGTCACGAGATTTTGTTGAGCAGGGCGACGATGCGCACCACCTCGTCGCTGGCACGTTCGGGCGGCATGTCGCGCAGACAGCGATCTACGTGCAGCCGCACGATCTCGCTGGCGACGCGGTCCATGCCAGCACGGACGGCCAAGAGTTGGGTGATGACATCTTCGCAGGTGCGGTCCTCATCGATCATCCGCGCGATGCCCCGGATCTGTCCTTCGATGCGTCGTAGGCGCAGACCCAGATCCGCCCCCCCCTGCCCAGCCTCCGCCACGACCACCGCGTCCGGCGGCGTGGCGGGCGGCGTTTCCTCAGACTGGCGCATCAAAGGTGAACCTCCGTAGCTGCTACGCGGTGCGCGTCGCGGCGGAAAGCACACTCTCGATGTGCTGCTTCAGGTCGCTGCGGGGGCGCGCGCCCACCAACTGCTCGACCAACTGCCCTTTATGGAAGAAGAGCAAGGTGGGGATGCCCTGGATGCCGTACTGCATCATCGTCTTGGGGTGATCATCGGTGTTGATCTTGGCGAAGGTCATCTTGCCCGCGTACTCGTTGGCGAGGTCCTCAAAGGCCGGGGCCATCGCGCGGCAAGGGCCGCACCATGGTGCCCAGAAATCGACCACCACGGGCTTGTCGGACTCAAGCACATCCTGCTTGAAAGAACTATCGGTCAGTGTCGTGTATGCATCCATTGGATGTCGTGCTCCTGTGTCTTGTTGCTCATTCTTGATACCCCCCATGGGTATCCACTACTGGTATTATACCACCCCATGACCAGGGTCGAAAGACCCCTCATTATCACAGTCCCCCTCGCCATGCGACCCCTGACCACTGGGGGGCCAGCGCGGCCATGTGCTATAATGAGGGCGACTAATTTCACCATGAGCGCACATGCCGCCTGACCTCGCCTGCCGACCGGGCCATGACCATAAGGAGATTCCGACCCCATGAGCTTTCTCAGCAAAGTCTTTGGCGACCCCAACGAGAAAGAGATCCGCCGCCTTCGCCCCCTGGTCGAACGCATCAATGGCCTGGAAGATGAGGTCAGCGCCCTCAGCGACGAAGACCTGCGCGCCCGCACCACCGACTTTCGCGCGCAGCTCGACCAAGCCGAGGGGCAAGACGAGCAAGACGACCTGCTGGATGAACTGCTGCCCGAAGCCTTCGCCACCGTGCGCGAGGCGGGCAAGCGCACCAATGGCATGCGGCACTATGACGTGCAGATGATCGGTGGCATCGTCCTGCACCAGGGCAAGATCGCCGAGATGGGCACGGGCGAGGGCAAGACCCTCGTCGCTACCTTGCCCTCGTACCTGAACGCGCTAACCGGGCGCGGCGTCCACATCATCACTACCAACGACTACCTCGTCCACCGCGACGCCGAGTGGATGGGGCAGATCCATCGCTTCCTGGGCCTGTCGGTCGGGACGATCCTCTCTGGCACGGAGTACCAAAACCCCGAGACGAAGGCGCGGGGGTATGGGGCCGAC
>JBBQSR010000287.1:0-5526 GCA_038234855.1 Ktedonobacterales bacterium
ATCGTCACGGCGACCATCCGCGCGGCACTGGCCGAGCGCGTCAGCGGCCTCACCGTCGACCCCGCGCCGCACCTGCGCCGCCTGACGAACGTGCAGCACCTGGAAACGCGCATCAGCGGCGAGTTGCTGCCCGGCCAGACCATCCTCGATCTCATTGGCGCACTGCATCCTACCCCCGCCGTCGGGGGCTTTCCCCGCGACGCGGCGCTGGCGCACATCCGCGCGACCGAGGGGCTAGATCGCGGTTGGTACGCCGCCCCGGTAGGCTGGATCGACGCCAACGGCGATGGCGAGTTCGCCGTGGCGCTGCGCTCGGGCATCGTGCATGGCGATACGGCGACGCTTTTCGCGGGTTGCGGCATCGTCGGCGACTCGGACCCCGACGCGGAATACCACGAGGCGCAACTGAAGCTGCAACCGATGCTGCGCGCCCTCGGCGGCGAGTAAGGGAGGGCGCACGTGGCAACCGATCCCCTCTATGAATTCGTCGGCGCGTTCGTCGATGAACTGTGGCGCTCCGGCGTGACAGATGCGGTCATCTGCCCCGGTTCGCGCTCCACCCCGCTCGCCTTTGCCTTCGCCGCCCGTCAAGCCGACATCAAGGTGTGGATGCACGTGGATGAGCGGTCCGCCGCTTTCTTCGCGCTGGGGCTGGCGAAGGGCAAACACGCGCCCGTCGCGCTGGTCTGCACCTCGGGCACCGCCGCCGCGAACTTCTTCCCCGCCATCGCCGAGGCCAACCTGACGCACATCCCCCTGCTCGTGCTGACGGCGGATCGGCCACCCGAATTGCGCGACAATGGCGCGCCGCAGACCATCGACCAAAACCGCCTCTACGGCACCCACGTGAAATGGTTCAGCGAAGCGCCCTTGCCCGATGCCACCCCCGTCGCGCTCCGCAGCATCCGCACGCTCGCCGACCGCGCCACCGCCACCGCGCGGATGGTGCCTGCTGGCCCGGTGCATCTGAACATGCCGTTCCGCGAGCCGCTGGTGCCAGGGGCGGCCCCCCCCCCTCTCCCCTCCCCCTCTGCGGATGGAGAGGGGAAGTCTGACCGTGTACCCTATGTGATCGCAAGCGGCAATGGGCTGACGGCACCACCAATAGGGCAAATGCAGGAGATCGCGCGGCAATGCACGGATGTGGTGCGCGGCCTCATCGTCGTTGGGGCGATCGATGAACCCGATTTCGCTGGACCGCTCATCGACCTCGCGCAGACGCTGGGCTTCCCCATCCTCGCTGATCCGTTGTCGGGGCTGCGCGGCGTGGATGAGCATGCGATCATCGCCAGCTACGATGCGTTCCTGCGTGATGCTCAATTCGCCGCAGGGCAGGTGCCCGAACTCATCGTGCGCTTTGGGGCGATGCCGACGGCCAAACCGCTGCTGCAATATATCGAGCGGCACCCGCAATGCCCGCTGCTCGTCGTCAATGGTCAGGGTGACTGGAACGACCCAACGCAACTTGCCAGCGACATGATCTTCGCTGAACCCGTCGCGTTTTGTCGCGCGTTGCTGACCGCCATCAATGATCAGGCGTTGCATCCCATGGCGCAAGACACCCCCATCTGGCTGGATGCGTGGCAAAAAGCTGATGCCGCGACGCGCGAGGCGCTGAGCAGGGACATCGCCGCCTTCAATGAGACCTTCGAGGGGCGCGTCTTCACCGAATTGGCCGAGGTGCTGCCGGAGCGCGCGACGCTGTTTGTGGGCAATAGCATGCCCATCCGCGACTGCGACACCTTCTTTTGGGGCAAGCATGGCGTCCGCATCGTCGGTAATCGGGGCGCGAATGGCATCGATGGCGTCATATCGTCGGCGCTGGGGGTGAGCGCGGCGCGGCGCGGCAACACGGTGCTGGTCATCGGCGACCTCTCGTTCTATCACGACATGAACGGCTTGCTGGCGGCGAAACTGCACGACCTGGATCTCACTATCGTCCTCGTCAACAATGACGGTGGCGGCATCTTCTCATTCTTGCCCCAGGCGGGCTTCCCAGCGCATTTCGAGCAGCTTTTCGGCACCCCCACGGGCCTCGACTTCCGCCCCACCGTCGAAATGTATGGCGGACGATTCACCCACCCTGACAACTGGGCCGACTTTCGCTCCGCCCTCATTCGCGGGATGGAGGAGGGCGGCTTGCACGTCGTCGAGGTAGTAACCGACCGCGCCCGTAACGTCGCCATGCACCGCGAGCTATGGGGCCACGTCAGCGCGGCACTGGTCGCGCGCGGCGTCATCGCACCGGGTGAGGATGCCGAACCATGAGCAAGCGCATCCAGGCGCGACCCGATGGACTGCACTTAGGGGTAGAGGAGCGCGGCGATCCCGCTGCCACGCCCATCGTGCTGCTCCACGGCTTCACCGGCAGCGCGGCAGGCTGGGGCAGCCACCTCGAAACCCTGGCAGCGGCTGGCAAACGCTCAATCTCTCTGGACATGCTCGTCCATGGTGCGTCGGACATCCCTGACGAAATCGGACGCTACTGCATGCAGCCTGCGCGCGATGATATGCATTCAGCGTTAGATGTGCTGGGGATCAGGCGCGGTGAGGCAATTCTGCTCGGTTATTCGATGGGGGGACGCATCGCGCTCTACACGGCATTGAGTGGCTATTTTCGTGGACTGATTCTCGAAAGCGCCTCGCCGGGCATCGCGGATGATGCCGAGCGCGCGGCCCGCAAAGCCAGCGATGACGCGCTGGCAGATCGCATCGAGCGCGACGGGGTGCCCGCCTTCATGGATTATTGGGAGAATCTGCCGCTGTTCGCCTCGCAAAAATCGCTGCCCGATGCGGTACAATCCGAGGTGCGGGCAGCGCGACTGCGCAACAACGCGCGTGGGCTGGCGAATAGCTTGCGCGGCGTGGGGACGGGGGTGCAGCCCGCGCTGCATGCTCAGTTGGCGAAACTTGACATTCCGACGCTGCTCATCGCGGGCGCGATAGATACCAAGTTCACCGCCATCGCACGTAACATGGCGACGGCACTGCCACACGCGCAGCTTGCCATCGTGCCTGGCGCGGGGCACACCGTCCATCTGGAACAACCACAGGTCTTCGATACCTTGGTCATCGAATTCAGCAATAACATCACGAGGTAAAGCGACATGGCGAAGAAATCCCCGACCGATACATCCCCCAGCGAGCAGGAGTTGCCAGCCATCCCCGAGTGGCATCGGGTTGCGGGCAAGGACTATGGCGACATCATCTATGAAAAAGCGGAGGAAGGCATCGCCAAGATCACCATCAACCGACCAGAAGTCCGCAATGCCTTCCGACCCCAGACGCTCAATGAACTGATCGACGCCTTTGGTGACGCCCACGAGGACGGCGATATCGGCGTCATCATCTTCACGGGCGCGGGCGACAAGGCATTTTGCTCGGGCGGCGACCAAAAGATTCGCGGGCATGGCGGCTATGTGGGGCCAGATGGCAAGCCACGCCTGAACGCGCTAGAGTTGCAGAAGGTCATCAAATATCTGCCCAAGCCCGTCGTGGCGATGGTCGCGGGCTATGCCATCGGCGGCGGGCATGTGCTGCACATGCTCTGCGACCTCACCATCGCGGCGGATAACGCGCGCTTCGGCCAGACGGGGCCGCGCGTGGGCAGCTTCGACGCGGGCTGGGGCGCGACCTATATGGCGCGCATCGTCGGCCACAAGAAGGCCCGCGAGATCTGGTACCTGTGCCGCCAATACGACGCGCGCGAGGCGCTGGACATGGGGCTGGTGAACACGGTCGTGCCGCTGAGCCGCCTGGAAGCCGAGACGGTGCAGTGGTGCCGCGAGATGCTGGCCATGTCGCCCATCGCCCTGCGCTTCCTCAAAGCCGCCTTCAATGCCGACACCGACGGGCTGGCGGGCATCCAGCAACTCGCGGGCGACGCGACGATGCTCTATTACATGACCGAGGAAGGCCAAGAGGGCCGCAACGCCTACGTCGAGAAGCGCAAGCCCAACTTCAAGAAATTCCCGCGCTTGCCGTAAGGGCGGGGATTGGACGCGAAAGGCGCGGAAATCCACGAAAGATACGAAAGGGGATGGGGCGTTATGATCATTACCGACATTCGCTACTATCCCTATCGTGTGCCATTCAAGCACCCGTTCACCACGGCGCACGGCACGCTGACCGCGCGCGAGGGCGTCATCGTGGAATTGGTGACGGACGCCGGGGTGTCGGGCTATGGCGACATGGCGGCGGTGACGGAGTTTGGCGCGCCAGATGTGCCGACGCTGCTCAGAGCGGCACGGGAGGCGGAACCAGCGTTTTGTGGGCCTCATTTTTCCACCTCTCGGGGAGAGCTTGCAAACATTATTTATCCTGGCCCGTCCGCGCTTGCTTTTGCATTAGAACGTGCGATTTTTGATGCTGTCGCGCGAACAGCAACGACACAACCCAAGCAACGGTGGTTACTGCAACAATATGGCGGCAATGCAGTGCCTCCGAAACGCCCAGTTCCAGTAAATGCCACAGTCAGTGCCCCATCCATTCCAGAAGCAACAAAAGCGGTGCAGAATGCGATAGAAGCGAACTATGGCTGCATCAAACTAAAAGTGGGTATGCTGACTAGCGCAGCAGCAGAGATCGCGCGCGTCCGCGCTATCAGCCAGATTCTCAATCCCACAATCCATCTACGACTTGACGCCAATGAAGCATGGAGCCGTGACGAAGCTGAATTCATTTTGCACGAATTGGTCGATTGCAATCTCCAGTACGTGGAGCAACCACTTGTTCGTGAGGATCTAGAAGGCATGCGATTGTTGCGTGAGCGTACTGGCATTTCTATCGCCGCAGACGAGTCATTGAGCGATCTTGCTAGTCTACACCGTCTCTTAGACGCTGATGCCACAGATATATTCATCATCAAGCCGCAGATGGTGGGGAACCTTTCTCGCATTATGGATATCCATGCGTATGCCATGCAATTTAAGAAGCAGATGGTGTTGACGACTTCACTCGAATCAGGCATTGGAGTTGCAGCGACCCATGCCATCGCGCAAATGTATCCCCAAATGGGGAATAATCAACCAGTTTTGCTTGAGTGTGGCTTAGCGACGCTGCCTCTTTTGGAAGATGATCTCATCATTGAAAGGCTGCCCATCCGTGGTGGCTACATGTTCGGTGCATCGACACCGATGCAGCGCGTCACCCCCGACTGGGACGCCCTCGCCCGCTATTGCCTGGAGGTAGACGGGCTATGACCACGCTACCCGACTGGCTGCACCGCGCCGCCGCGAACTACCCCGACAAGCTCGCTATCCGCTGCGAGGCGACGGACTGGACCTTCACCGAACTGGACCGCCAGGTGACGGCGCTGGCCGCGTCGCTGGCAGCGCGGGGCATTCGTGCGGGCGAGCGAGTGGCGCTGCTGGCGGGCAATGGGCTGCCCCTCGTCGCCGCCGTGCATGCGCTGACGCGCCTGGGTGCCGTCCTCGTCCCCCTCAACACGCGCCTCACTGACGAGGAACTGCGCTGGCAACTAGCTGACATCAAGGTCGCCCATCTGCTGCATGACGATCATTTCAC
>JBBQSR010000288.1:0-5523 GCA_038234855.1 Ktedonobacterales bacterium
CGAGACGCTGCCACTGGCACCGGGACAGACCGCGCGTCTACAGCTTTTCCCAGCGGCGGGGGTTGACATCGGCCTCGGGCCTGGCGAGCATGCCCAGGCGGGCAACCCCGTCGAGGGTGGGAGACTAGGCCTCATCATCGACGCGCGGGGTCGCCCGCTGGAACTGCCAGAGAACGACCAACAACGCCAGGCTCGGCTGCGCCAGTGGCATGCCGCCCTGGGCATCTAGCGGCGATGAACGCGGCAATGTTTTAGGGGGAGCACGCATCATGGAGCGCAGCGCGATACACCTGGCCGCTACGGTGGAATATGAGCGCAGCATCGCCGCTGGGCGGGGCGCGGTGCTGGTGGCCGTTGACGACCCCGTGGAACCCGAGCAGCGCATCGCGCAGGGTCCCGGTGGTGCGCCGCCCATCCTGGCGGGGCTACGTGGGCGCATCAGGCGGGTGTTGCCCGAGCGTGGCGTGGTCATCGGTGGCGTGGCGGATGTGGCGACGGGCACGGTGGGCTTTGGCCCTGCCGTCGTGGGGCCGCTGGTAAGCTATGTGGGGAATGCCCAGGCGCTCCCCCCTGGCGCGGTGGTGGTGGTGCCAGGCGAACTGACGCGCGAGGTGCTGACGCTGGCCCTCAACGCCCGTGTCCATGGCATCTTCGCCGCGTCCGCCCAGCCGTCCACCATCGAGACGCTCTTGGGCACGGAGGTCAGCGCCCTGCTCGATGGCACCCTGCCGCCGACGCATCCCGCGCCGCTGGGCATCGTGCTGGCCCATGGTTTCGGCTCGTCCCCCCTGCGCGGCGAATATCTGCATGTCATCACCAGTCATCTCGGTCAACCGGCGTTGTTGATGACGCAGACGCATTTGGCGCGGCAGGTGCATCCCACGCTGGTGCTGGCGTTGCCCTGGCAATCATTACCCCAGGGGATGCGCCCACCGGGTTTTGGGCCAGGGGCGCATGTGTGGGTGACGGGTGGCCCGCACGATGGTGCCGCCGGGCGCGTGCTGCGCGTGCTGACGCTGAGCCATGTCTTTCCCTCGGGCCTCCGCGCGCCCGCCGCGCGGCTGCGGCTGGAGGACGGCACCGAGATGACGCTGCCCCTCGCTAACCTGCAACCCGTCGGGTGAGGCGGGCAATACCCCCGCGTTTGGGCGGCGTTCCGCCCATTCACACCGCCGCTGGTTCGGGCAGTTCCGCGTCGCGGGCGTGGGCTTGCAGATGGGCGATGCCCCCGGCGGTCGTCTTGAGGGTGGCATCGAGCAGGTGGCGCGTCTGGGTGAGTTGGTCTTGTAGATCACGGAGGCTGGTGAGGGCATAGGTGTCGGCCTCGGCCCGCAACTGCGCGCACTCGCGCAGCGTCTCGGCGCGCAGCGACTGCGCGACGGCGGTCGCCTCGCGCAGGATGGGGTGGTCGGCGATGAGGGCTTCGCGCTCGGCACGGGCCGCGATGCGCGTGGCATCCGCCTCGGTGCGAGCCTCTTGCAGCAACCGATCGCGCTCCTGGTAGATGTGGCGGGCGTGGGCGATCTCGCGCGGCAGGGCCTGGCGCATGGCGTCGAGCAGGCGAAAGGCGTCGGGCGCGGCGACCATGACCCGCTGCGACAACGGCACGCGTCCCCCTGCGCTGAGTAACTCTTCCAGTTGGTCGATCAACGCCAACAATTCAGACTCCATCCTCATCTGCCCTCGCTTCCTGCCTGTGGCTCCCCTTTCAGCATACCATCACAGGTGAACGAGGGGGCAAGATGGGGAGGTGGGGTGCTTTCATTCTGCGTCAATAGTTCGTCTCGGCGTCGTCCGCTATGCGTCGTCCGCATCTTCATAGGCTTCCAATGCTTCGTTGATTGCATGCAGCAGTTCCTGGCTATCAAGCACCTCACGCCACCACATCTGACGGGCACCATCAAGCAAGTTCATAAGGGTTTCGCCCCATTGATTGATCGCTTGTGGGGAGTATTGCGAAGCCAAAAATGCGTCGACAATCCGCATATTCACTTCATGGGTACAAGCGGGTCGAACGGTACATAACGCAGCGCCATCGAGGACGATACCCCTTGCCGCTGGCTCTGCGCTTTGGCTATGCGGCAGGGCATCGAGTAGCGCCAACAGTTCAGCATCGGTCGGCAATGCGCTTCCCATACGGGCCTGTTCCAGACCCTCATTCCAGCGAGCTTTGAGGATTTCGCGTGGTGTTTTCCCATCCCCTTCAGGCTGTGTCATTTTTCACCTTTCTCGCCGTTCGCCGCGTCGCGTGCCCGGAATTCGAAGAGGTCGCTTTTCGAGATGACGGCTTCGACGGCGGTGCTCTTTATCTGCATGAGCGGCTGGCCTACGCGCTGTCTTCCTCGTCGTCGCCATCCGGCAGTTGTTGTGCCCAAAGCCCCACCGCATCTTCCTCGCCGCGCTGGATGCGCTCGTATTCGTCGCGCACGAGTTGTTGGTAACTGCGTGTGGGACGGGGCAGATCCTCTGGGGCGATGCCCAATGATTCCAAGAAAATGGTGCGTACTTGGCGGCCAGCGTCGTAGTGCGCGACCCCTGCGGCATGCACATCGCCGACCTGGCGGGCGTGCATATTGCGCTTGCCCAAGATGGCGCGCAGATAGTTAGCGAAGGTGTCGAGCGCGCTCATGTAATCCGAGATTTTTTCATTGGGTTGCAAGCCGCGCAAGAGATGCATCTCGTCTTCGGTGCGCTCGTCGTACAGCCCCTTATAACCCATGTTCATAAAAAGGGCGAACTGCCGTTTGGTGATGACGCCAGCTTCATAAGCGCGTTGCAGCAGTGCTTTGTTGGCATCAGTGAGTTCCTGACGAAGGGCAATACGCCGCGCAACCTCGGCCAAGGGATCGCCTTCTAGCTGCGCGGCCAAGTCTGCCACCTGGGCTTGGATGGCTGCCAATCCAGTTAATTCGGCCTCGCGGGTCCGCACCGCAAAGTAAGATTGTGCAGCGGCGACCATGTGTTTTGCTGGGTCCGAATTTTGGGCTATCAGGTAGCAGGCATAGCGCGTTAGCCGTGCGTCCTTCACGGTGCGTGTTGCCCCCTTTCCCACTTCGATCATCTTTACGACATCGTAAAAATGATCCGGCGTTTTATTGCCGCTACCACTGCAAGCCTTCTTAGCCCGTTCGATGACATTCTCAAAGTTATGCCATGATGCTGGCTTGTATCCTAGTAAAGCTGCCAGTTCGCGGGCGCTCCACCATTCACCTTGCTCGTCTTGGTGGCGGATCTGGTCGAAGGGCGATTGACCATTTGCTGCTGGATTTGTATCTGGTTGCAACGCTATTCCCCCTTGTCTCGTTATGAAACGGTGATGGCTGGATGTGGTCATCCCTAGCCGTTCGCCGCGTCGCGCGCCCAAAATTCGAGGAGGTCGCTTTTCGAGATGACGGCTTCGACGGCGGTGCCGGGGCCGAGGCGGGTGACGGCGATGGCCGTCTGGCCGCCGAGGAAGAGGGCATAGGCATCGCGCACCGAGGCCGTTTCGGGCAGCGTCGCCATGGGTGGCCCCTGCCACGCGCCGACCTGCTGGCCGTTCAGTGGCTCGCCCGAGGCCAGGCGCTGCAACAGATTCGTCTCGGTGACGCTGCCGACGATGCGCTCGCCATCGATGACGGGCAACTGCGAGATGCTGTATTGGTGCATCAGGCTGATGGCCTTGGCGACGGCATCCGCTGGGGCGACGCCCAGCAGCATCGGCATCGGCGTCGCCTGCTGGCGAAAGTTGAGCAGGTCGCGCAGGGTCGGGTCGGGTGAGGGTTCGAGCAAGCCATTTTCGCGCAGCCACTCGTCATTGAAGATCTTCGAGAGGTAGCCGCGTCCGGTGTCGGGGAAGAGGACGACGATCACATCTGTCGGCTGCGCGCGTCGCCCGACCTCTAGCGCGGCGGCGAGCGCCGTGCCAGTGGAGCTGCCCGCGAGGATGCCCTCTTCGCGCGCCAGCCGCCGCGTCAGGCCATAGGAGAGCAGGTCGGGGACGCGCACGTACTCATCGACCAGATCCGGATCGAAGTTGCCGGGATATGCCTCGGTGCCGATGCCCTCGACTTTGTAGGGCTTTGGTTCGTCGCCGGAATAGATCGACCCCTCGGGGTCGGCACCGATGACGCGGATGGCGCGGTTCATCGACTTCAGGTAGCGCGACACGCCGATGATGGTGCCCGCCGTGCCAATGCCCGCGACGAAATGGGTGATCTTGCCGTCCGTCGCCTCCCAGATCTCGGGGCCGGTCGTCAGCACATGCGCCTCGGGGTTGTCGGGGTTGTCATATTGGTTGGGCCGAAAGGAATTGGGCGTGTCGCGGGCCAGTTGCGCCGCCGTGTAGCGATAGCCGCCGGGTTCATCGCCGGGGATGCTGGCGGGGCAAATGATCAACTCCGCGCCATAGGCACGCAGCAGGCGGCGCTTTTCATCCGCGACCTTGTCGGTCATGACGAAGAGACATTTGTAGCCCTTCAGTGCCGCCGCCATCGCCAGGCCCGTGCCCGTGTTGCCGCTGGTTGGCTCGATGATGGTGCCGCCGGGTTTCAGCAGCCCCGCGCGCTCCGCCGCCTCGATCATGGGGAGGCCGATGCGGTCCTTCACGCTGCCGCCGGGGTTGAATTGCTCCATCTTTGCCAGCAGCAGGGCGGGGACGTCGCGGGCCAGGGCGTTTAGCCGCACCAGGGGGGTATGCCCAATCGTTTCCAAGATGTTGTTCGCGTAACGCATCGTCAATTCCTCCGGGTGGGGCAGCATCGCCGCCGCGCGGGCCACAGCGGTCGCGCGTCAATCATGCCGCCATTGTATCACGGGGCAGGTAGACGAGGGGCAGCCAAAAGCGCGAGGGACGACGTGGCCCGCACACGAAAAGCAGAAAATCCACGAAACGCACGAAAAGAGGGAAATCTTTCGTGCGTTTCGTGGATTTTCGTGTTCGAAAAAAACGACCCTTATTTATTTCAGGCTATAGGCGTAGAGGTTGCCGCTCTCGTCGGGCATGAAGAGGCGGTCGTTGACGACGATGGGGCTTTCCCAGTGGACGCTGCCGATGTTGCCGCCCGCTTGCGCGGAGGTGCTATCCCACAGGGTTTTGCCAGTGGCGGGGTCCAACGCGAGGATCTTGCTGCTGGTCGCCAGGTACAGCACGCCCGCCGCCAGGACGGGGGAATTGGATTTCTGCTGGATCTGCCAGGCTTTGTGCAGGGTCGTCTTGCCGTTGCTATCGGTCTGCACCTGGTAGCCAGCGGTGTAGCCCGTCAGCGCGGCGATCTCAGAGCTGACGAAGACCCAGACCGTGCCCTGGGCATCTGTCCAGACGACGGGCTGCGCGAAGACAAGCAACCCCTTGCCCAACGGCCCCGGCGCGTTCGTCGTCGCGACTTCGCCGCCGAGGTGGCTGGGGCCACCCTGACCGCTCATGTTTTGCCGATTGATCAGGCGCAGCGAGCCGTCTTTGCCGCCCTGCACTAGCATAAGCGGCGTCTTGCTGGTGGGGATGTTGGGCAGCAGGGCCGGGGCGACGCTGCCCAGGTCGAGATC
>JBBQSR010000289.1:0-5507 GCA_038234855.1 Ktedonobacterales bacterium
CAAACCCGTTACGGAAAAGTACAAATTCTGCCACGGCGTCGGCAAGAAATAGGGCCGGCTAGCGCGTGAAGCCAAAGGCCGGAGCATCCGTAGCATGTTGCCAACGGATGGCTCCGGTCTTTTTGTCGAGCAGATACACTGTGAAGGGTGGGCCAGGGACATGGATGGTGGTAGGGGTGCCGCCAGCATTCACCGGCTCGGGCGTACCAGTGTCGACGATTTGAGCGAAGGTGCTCACCAGCACGCCGTCTGGCAACACGTGGAAGGAATAAATGGGATCGGCGAAGTGCTGCGTCCAGTTCGCGGAAGCGACATCAGGGGAGATGGCGGTCAACGCGTTCTTGCCATCATTGGGGTCGCCATATTGATAGCTGGCCCCCAGGACGAAGAAGGGCGTGGCGGACTGGGAATCATAGCTATCCGCCGCGCCTGCTGTCGGGCTTTGGGCGCGCCAGATGATACTGCCGTTGGCCGGATTCATCTCCGCGAAGGCGAGCGGCTGCACCGAGCGGCGAAAGAGCCGCGACCCCTGGGTAAAGTAGCTAGCATCGACGGCGGTGCCCGAGACGCTGCCCTGCACGCTCCACACATCCTTGCCCGCGACGATCCGGCGCAAACGGATGGTGCTGCCCGCCGCTATCAACACGTAGAGATCGCCATTCAATGCAGTTTGCAGGTAGATGGAGCTATAAGAAGAACCATAATAGCTCCAAGACCACAGCGTCTTGCCGGTTGCCATTGAACGCGTCTCGACCAGATTACCATAGTTGACGTACAGCGTATCGCCGCTGGCCAGCACCTGCTGGATGGCCCCAGGGAGGCTGCCCACCCAGAGGGGGAGGCCATCGGTGCTGCGCCGCCCACCCATAGAGGAACCATTATAGACGACGGCGACCTTGGGGCCAGTGGCGATGAGCGTTGAATTCTTGACGGTCCAGCGGGTCGCGCCTGTGTGCTCATCCAGCACGACGAGGTCATGGCTGGTGTAGCGACAGGCGCTGGGGTCGACCTTGCCGCCGCCTGTGACCACATAAAAATTGCCATCGCCATGGTCGGTCAGATCCGCCAGACCGGGGCTGGTCTGCACGGTACAGGGGCCGTCGCGCGTGTAGCTCCAGCGGGTCTGGCCAGTCTTGGCATCTAGGCCAAAAACATCGGCCTTGGGGGCCAGCACGGGGGCCACCACAAAGACGATGTCCTGGTCCACGCTCAGCGAGGTGGCGAAATTGCCAAAACCATGATCACCGCTCGCTGGGAAGGGGAATGGCTGCCGCCAGGCGGCGGTGCCGTTACCCGTGTCGCTGGCGGCCACGGTACCGTTGGTGAGGGAATAGAAGACGTTCGCGCCAGAGGGGGGCGGCGTCGCGGTCGCCGCTGCTGTGGGCGTGGTCGGCGCGGCACTAGGTGAGCCGACCACGCCACCCGTCGCCACCCGCGCGACGGGGCCATCGCGCAGCAACACAACGGTCAGGGCGATGACGACCACGGCAGCCAGGGCGAGCGATACCAGGGCAGCGATCTTTTTCGGCGGCAGCGACATGAATAGGGATCTCCTCGGCAAGCCAAATATGGCTCTCCCTAAGATAGACCATCGAAGGACAACAAACAAGACAAACGACACACGACGACGCTCAGGTATAGCCCGTTGCGGCCATTGGGGAGGCGGCTGCCACCTGGCTCCCCCCGCGCCCGCATTCGTCATTACCGCTTGATCTTGGTACGAGAAAGCGTTACGATCCGCTCGCGAAAGGTGCCATCGTTGAAACGATTACAGGCTATCGACCAAGCGAGACGAGGAATGAGACATGACGCTGCGTGACTCAGAGGAAGCGACGTTGCGGCGTCCGGCGGTGCGCCCGACCGGGCCGCAAGACGAGACGACACAGCGCCGCCCGGCCATCGGCCCGGTGGGACATCGGGCCGGGCAGATCGCACGACAAGCCCTGATCAAGGTTCCCGAGGTGACGCTCACTTTCTGGATCATCAAACTGCTGACGACGGCGCTGGGGGAATCGACTTCAGATTATCTGGTGCATCGGCTCGATCCGGTGGTGGGGGTGATGCTGGGGGCGGTGGGCTTCGCCATCGCGCTCACCGCGCAACTGGCGGTGCGGCGCTATGTGGCGGGGGTGTATTGGCTGGCTGTGGTGATGGTCGCGCTCTTTGGCACGATGGCCGCCGATGTCGTGCATATCGTGTTGGGTGTGCCCTATGTCGTCTCGACGGTGGCCTTCGCCGCCGCCCTGGCGGTCATCTTCGCCGTCTGGCAGCGCAGCGAGGGGACGCTTTCGATCCACAGCATCTACACCCTGCGCCGTGAATTGTTTTATTGGGCGACGATCATCGCGACCTTCGCCTTGGGCACGGCGGCGGGGGACATGACGGCGTACACCTTCAAGCTGGGCTACTTTCCCTCGGCGCTGCTCTTCATCGCGCTTTTCGCCATCCCCGCCGTGGGATACTGGCGCTTGGGGCTGAACGAGATCGCGGCCTTTTGGGGCGCGTATATCTTGACGCGACCCATCGGCGCGTCATTCGCCGACTGGCTGGGCAAGCCGACCAGCGGCGGTGGCCTGGGGCTGGGCGCGGGTCAGGTGAGCGGCGTCCTGGCGCTGCTGATCGTCGGCCTCGTCGGCTACCTGACCGTCACCCACAGCGATGTGGGGCGGGCGCGCGACAATCTGCCTGGATAGCGGGACGACGACGCGCGCGGGACGAAAGACCTTTACACTCTGGCCAATGGCATTTGCACAGCGTGATGGTGATTACTCTCGCGCTATTACTCACCATGTTTGGCAAGGACGACGCCGTATGCTACAATGCGCCTATTGATGAGCAATCCCGTGGGCAGCAGGAGGAAAAGCGTGGGCGCGATCTTCATCTCCTATCGGCGTCAAGATAGCCAGGCGACGAGTGACCGCATATTCGATAGGTTGAGCCAGCGGTTCGGGCGCGATAAAATCGTCTACGATGTCGAGAGCATTCCCCCCGGCATGGACTTCGCGGTCTATCTGGGGCAAACGGTCCGCGCCAGCAGCGTGGTGCTGGTGATCATGGGAGCGGAGTGGTTGACCGCCGCGCGCGAGGGCAAACGCCGCCTGGATGAACCCGAAGACTTTGTGCGCCGCGAGATCGAAACCGCCCTGGCACAAAGCAAGCTTCCCAGGGGGCCGATCATCATTCCCCTGCTGCTCAACGGGGCCACCATGCCATCCGGCGCGGACATGCCGCCGAGCATCGCCGAGTTGGCAAACATCCAGTCGCTTCCCGTTCGGCGCAACCCCGACTTCGACACCGACATGGAACGGCTCATTCGGCTGATTACCCCATTGGTCGTCCCGCCGCCCGCGCCGCCGCCATCCGCCCCCCCACCGCTGCAATCACAGCCGACCTATGCGCCGGGGGTTCCCTTCCCACCGCAGCGACCCAAAAGGAAACGCGGGTGGGTCGGCACGACCATCACCATCACGCTCATCCTCGCCATCCTCGGCGGGGTCGGCTATGGCTGGTATCGGTTTTTTGGTCCCGGTGTCTTAGCGGGGCAGCAGTATCCCGCTGGCGTTACCTCCGCGATGATCGAGGCCCCGGTGGTAGATGCCATCAAGCAGTGCACCACGGCGGCGACATCGAATCCGGCGAACTGCCCACAGCGACTCTCAGACACGGGAACGCACATCGTGTGGACCCTGCATGGCGACCCCGCCGCCGGGGCACGTGCCCCGTACCAAGGCAACAACCTTTTCGAGGTCGTGGGCCGATACACGATGACCGTCAGCTATCTGGGGTACAATGGCCCGCAATATCGCTTGGTTTCCGACCTGTACGATGCGAAGGTGACGTGGGACCCAGCGGCAGCTAAGGCGACCCTCGCGAGCCTCGATCCCTATTCCTCGATCGGTAGCGTCACACTGTCGGTGCCGCGCCCGCCCGCCATCACCGACGTCATAGCGAAAGCGTACACGAAGGCGCAGTTCACCGCCTGTGCCGCGCAAAAAACGTATCCCTTCGCCCTGATCTGCCCACAGTTCACCGGCCCAAACACCTACAATCTCGATCGCGTGCAATTCTCCTTGAAGGGCGATCCCACGGTCAGCGCGCGGGTCGGGTATGAGAGTTCGACGGGCTTCGTGCACGTCGTGGGCACCTTCGTGATGGACGTAACCTATTATTATAACAGCGGTTCCCCGGTAACCTATGAGGATAACGGGAACTACGATGCCTACGTGACGTCGGACAACGGCAGGGCCACCGTCATCTACATCGCCTTTGGCTGATCGCAGAGCAAGCATGCGGCGACCCTCATCGCTGGGTGAGGGTCGCCGCACCATCTATGCCTCCCTTGACCCCAGTTACCAAAAGTTACTATAATCTGACGCGAGAGGTTGTCGGCGATTCCGGCAACACACGCCCCCGCGCGACCCCATAGTTCCCCGAATGAGCGCGCGGCGGTCGTAGCAAGCGAAGGACAATGTAACACATGGGTGCGGTTTCACAAACGATGCTGGCGCGGGCGCGCCAAGAGGTGCGCGAGGTCACGCCAGCCGAGGCGGAGACACTGCTGCGCGACTCGGCGGTGGTGGCGCTGGACGTGCGCGAGCAAGATGAATGGGACGGCGGCCACCTGGCGGGGGCCGTGCACATCCCCCGTGGATTCTTAGAGCTGCGCGTCGAGGACGCGGTGCCCGAGCACGACACGCCCGTCGTCGTCTATTGCGCGGGCGGCGTGCGCTCTCTGCTGGCGGCGCAGACGTTGCAAGCGATGGGCTACACCGACATCCGCTCGCTGAAGGGCGGCTACACCGCCTGGACGAAGGATGGCCTCGGCACCGACCAGGACGCCGCGCTCACCCCCGATCAACGCAAACGCTACAGCCGCCACCTGCTGCTGCCCGAGATCGGCGAGGCGGGCCAGGTGAAGCTGCTGAACTCGAAGGTGCTGCTCATCGGCGCGGGCGGCCTCGGCTCCCCGGCGGCGTACTACCTGGCGGCGGCGGGCGTCGGCACGCTCGGCATCATCGACGCCGACACCGTCGAGGAAAGCAATCTGCAACGCCAGATCCTCCACAACACCGGGCGCATCGGCCAGCCGAAGGTGCAGTCTGCGCGCACGACCATCGAGGCGCTGAACCCCGATATCAAGGTCAACGCCATCAATGACCGCCTGACGCAAGAGAACGTGTTGGCGCTCATCCGTGACTACGACGTCATCTTGGACGGCACCGACAACTTCCCCACGCGCTACCTGCTGAATGACGCCTCGGTCATCGCCAAGAAGCCGGTGGTGCATGGCAGCGTCTTCCGCTTCGAAGGCCAGGTCACGGTCTTTAAACCATTCAAGGGACCGTGCTATCGCTGCCTCTTCCCCGAGCCGCCGCCGCCCGCGCTGGCACCGAACTGCTCGGAGGCCGGGGTGCTGGGTGTGCTGCCGGGCACCGTCGGACTGCTGCAAGCGACCGAGGTCGCCAAGCTGTTGCTCGGCATCGGCGACCCCCTGATCGGGCGGTTGC
>JBBQSR010000290.1:0-5485 GCA_038234855.1 Ktedonobacterales bacterium
GCCGATCAGGTTGAAGATCAAGTCCGCGACTGAGAAGATGCCGCCGGGGTTCGCCGACACATGCGCGTGCCAAAAGGCGAGGTCCGCGCCGGGGCCGGACCAGCCGCCCAGGAAGAGCGCCGTTGCCACGCTCGTGACGATCAGCATGTTGCCATATTCACCCAAGAAGAACATGGCCCACTGCATGCCCGAATATTCCGTCAGGTAGCCCGCCACCAACTCCGACTCCGCCTCGGGCAGGTCAAAGGGCGCGCGGTTCGTCTCGGCCAGGCCACAGGTGTAGTAGATCAGCAGGCCGAGCGGCTGGATGAGGATGAACCACAGCCACCAGGGATGCTGCTGCGATCCGATGATCTCTGAAAACGAGATCGAGCCGACGCCGTTGTGTGCCAGCACGCTCGTCAGCATCACCACGCCCACCAGCGACAGCACCAGCGGCAATTCATACGAGATCATCTGCGCTGCGGAGCGCAGGCCGCCGATCAGCGCATACTTGCTGTTCGATCCCCAGCCCGCCATGAAGACGCCGATGACATCCAGCGAACTGAGCGCGACATAGAGGATGACCCCCGTGCCGAGTGCGCTGGTCGTCATGAAGGGAGAAAAGGGCAGCATGACGAAGGCCGTGATGACCGGCGCGAAGAAGATCATCGGTGCCAGCGTGAAGACGACGTTATCGGTTTCACGTGACTGCACGATCTCTTTGAGCAGCAGCTTCAGCACGTCCAGCGTCGATTGCAGCGAGCCAAAGGGGCCATAGTGCATCGGTCCACGGCGGTCCTGCATGTACGCCATCACCTTGCGTTCGGCGTACACCATGATGACGGCATTGGTCATCACCAGTAACATAAAGAAGACGATCGTGACGACGACATGCACGATCTCGAAGCCGATGTTCATCCAGCCCACTCCTCAAGCTGGCCGACGCGCTGAAACCCGCTCAGGCGTCGACCCCCACATCCGTGTAGTTTAGCGGTCGACCTCGCCCAGCACCAGATCGATGCTGCCGAGGATGGCGACGACATCCCCCATCTTGTGCCCACGGATCAGTTCGGGGATGATCTGCAAGTTGACGAAGGAAGGCCCGCGAATCTTGGCGCGATAGGGGTACTCGGTGCCATCGCTGATGAGATAGATGCCTTGCTCGCCCTTGCTGCTTTCCAGCGCGAAGTACGTCTCGCCACGCGGCGGGCGCAGCTCGATGGGCGTGCGCAGCGAGATCGCCCCGCCCGGCAGATTCGCCATCGCGATGCGGACCAGGCGCACGCTTTCCAGCATCTCGTGCATGCGGACCATATAGCGGGCGAAGGCATCGCCATCGTCGCGCACCACCATCTGCGTTGCGATCTCGCGGTACGCGCCATAGGGGCGATTCACGCGCAGATCCCACTTCACGCCCGAGGCGCGGAGGATCGGCCCCGTCATGCCATAAGCCACCGCTTGTTGCGGATCGATATAGCCAACGCCCTGGGTGCGCTTCATCACGATCTCGTTGCCGGTGATGAGCGTGTTCAGTTCCTGCCAACTCTTGTCGAATGTGTTGAGCCAAGCGTCCAGCCGCTGCAACCAGCCCACCGGCAGATCGTGCAACACGCCGCCGACGCGCATATAGTTCACATTGAAGCGGCTGCCCGCGACATCCTCGAAAAGCTCCAAGATGCCCTCGCGGTCGCGGAAAGCATAGAGCACCGGGGTGAAGGCCCCGAGGTCCAGCAGATAGGTCCCCACCGCGACCAGGTGGCTGGCGATGCGCTGCAACTCGTTCATGATCAGCCGCAGGTACTGCGCGCGACGCGGCGGTTCGATGCCCATCAATTGCTCGACCGCCGCCGCGTAGGCGTTCTCGTTGAGCATCGGCGACAGGTAGTCCGAGTTGTCCATATAGCGGATGCCCGCCATATAGGTGCGGTTTTCCAAGATCTTTTCGATGCCGCGATGCAGGTAGCCCATGATGGGCGTGCAGTGCGTCACCGTCTCGCCTTCCAGCGACATCACCAGGCGAAGCACGCCATGCGTCGAGGGATGCTGCGGCCCCATGTTGAGGATCATCTCCTCGGTACGGAACCCCTCAGCGCCCTCCGTATATTGCGGCGCATCGTTCACAGTTGCCATAACAGGCTCTCTTTCGCTAGAGGGAGGGGAACGCGAGATGACGCGAAATGGACAAGAAGACGCGAGATGAGAAGGCTTTTGGGCTATCTCCATTTCGCGTTTTATCGTTTCTACCTCGCATCATTTCGCGTTCCCGCCCTTTATCCTTCACTTCTTGTCTTCCTCGGGGTGCTCGCTGCCAGAGCCGCTATAGTCGGGCTGATGCTTCCACGTCTGCGGGGGGAAGCTGCGGCCATGGAACTGCGTGCTGCCAAAGGTCGGTGTGCCGGGATGCAGCCGCTCTTGGTCACCCTGGCTCAGGTGGCTGGGGGTAGCGCGCTGGGCACCGAGGCCGCGTTGGCTCTCGCCTGAGATGGCGCGTTGCCCATCCGTGCCGGTCGTCGCGCGGTCATGCACCGCCAGCGGCGTGGGCCGGAAGCTCTTGAGCTGCGGGAAGCCGACGAACTCGTCATCGAGCAAGATGCGGCGGAGGTCGGGGTGGCCGGCGAAGAGGATGCCCATCATGTCATAGGTTTCGCGTTCCAGCCAGTTCGCGGTGGGCCAGACGCTCATCACCGAGTCGACCATGTTGCTGTCGGTGGGCACATCCACCTTGATCTCCAGCAGCCAGTTGCGGGCGGTGGCGCGCACGTGGTAGACCACCTGGCGATATTCGACGAGGTCCACCCCCGAGACGCAACTGAGCAGATCAAAGCCCAGGTCGTCGCGCAGGTGGCCCGCGACATCCAGCAGGTCAGCGGCGGGGACTTGCAGCGCGGGGATGTCGCCCGGCAGCACGCGCGTGGGCACTGTCTGCCCCGCGCTGTCGTGGATGGCACCGAGCGCCACCACGAGACCGACGTTGGTGGCACCGCCCGTCGTGCCGTTGCCCGAGATGGGCGCGGGCGGCAATGGCGTGCCCGAGGTGGGAACTAAATCCATTTGGTGACTCCCTTGCGCCAGGCATAGACCAGCCCCAGCGCCAACACCAGGATGAAGAAGGTGATCTCGACGAAGCCGAACCAACCGAGGTTCTGGAAGATGACCGCCCACGCGATGATGAAGACGATGTCCACATCAAAGGCGACGAAGAGCAAGGCGAAGATGTAGAAGGCCAAGGGATATTGCACCCAGGCCGAGCCAATGGACACCTCGCCCGATTCATAGGTGACGTTTTTCGCGGGATAGGCTTTGCGCTTCAAGAGCACGAGGTTCAAGACGCGCGCGGCGGTGGTGGCTGCCACCACGAAGCCCATGCCGACGATGAAGAACAGTCCTGCGTAGAAATAGCCGAGTGCGGACACGATGGTCCCCTCCGAAGGCAAAGTATCGCGACGCGCCTGGCGCGGCAATGCATATCATCCATCGTTCATTATAGCACGCGGCCCACGCTCGGGCCAAAGCCCTCAGACCATCGTCCGGGGGGACGAACGGCGAGGGCAAGCAATCATCGCCATCAAGCGCACCGTGACGCACTTCACATTGAGCGCCCTGGTACCACCCAAATCGTCGTCTGGTGCGTTCTATTCTATATGAACTCATCATTAGTGAGATGTGTCGCCGCCGCGTGGGCGTCGGCAGATCGCGAGAAAGTAGTAGCCACATATCATGGCTGAACATACGCATCAGGGATTAGAGGCGCGGGCCGCCGAGGCGGTCGCCCGCGCCGGACTCATCACCTCCATCGTGGGGGCAACGATCATGCTGGCGGTGCTGGTGGGCAATCTGCTCGTCATCTCGTTGCGGCGGGTGCCACCCAGTTGGCTGGCGGTCGTCGTGCAGGTGGGGCCACCGCTCGTGGCGCTGCTGGGCTTCATCGGCACGGGCAGCACGTGGTATGGGCGGTGGCGCATCCTGCGTCGCCGCGCGGAATATGACGTGCGCGACGACCTGCTGGACCAGGCATTAAACGCACCGGGCGACGCGCAGGGCCTGCCAGGGCAGCTTGGCTGCGCGGCGGCGCTGAATCCATTGGTGCTGATGTTGGGGTTGCTGCTGTGCCTGACGACCTTTGGCCCCGCTCCGCTCGACATACTGGGGGTCGGGCGCAACGGCGCGAATCTGCCTGCCGCGACGCCGACGCCCCAAGTAGCGATTGCGACGCCCGTGCCCTCGCCCACGGCGGTGCCACCCACACGCACGCCCGTACCCACCGCCACGTCCATCCCGCCGACACCCGTCGTCGCCTTCGTGGTCAAGCCGACGAGCAGCCGGACATCGTGTGTCACGACGACCACGGCCACTGACGTGCCGCTGACCCTAGACAACACGGGCAGCACCACGGCGGTCGGCTGGGGAATAACAGGCCTCGATGGCTGGGCGAAGCCCTCCGCCGCGACGGGCACCATCCCCGCTGGCAAGAAAGCCACCCTCACCCTGACGATCACGAATTGCCCCAACATCCCCATCAACGGCTTCGTGGATGAACAAGGCACGATCACCCTCACCACTGGCGGCAAGGGAACTTTCGTTTTCGCGGTCAGGATCTTTGGCTACCAGTTGCGCTGAGGTGGCGGGGGCGGACGGCTGAAGCCCGCGCCTATACGCCCTCTTTTGACGATGCCGCGCGGCGGGCCGCACGGTCGCGCAGCCGCTGGCGGATGTGCAGGTAGCCCCCGATGCCCGCCGCCACGATGAGGATGATCGCCGTCACCAGCACCGCGCGGGGGATGGTGTCGAGGAAGTTCGTGACCTGCGCGATGACCAGCGAATAGCTCTTACCCACGACCACGCCCAGGAAGTAGTAGAGCGTCGACCAGATCAGCGCCGCCACCGAGGCCGAGATCGCGTATTCGCGGTACGACATGCCCGACAGGCCCGCGACGATAGTCGTGGGGATGCGCAGCCCCGGAATCAGCCGCCCCAGGATGATGGCCGGTGGCCCACGCCGCACGAACCACCGCTCTACTTGGTCGAGCCGCGCCTCGGTGAAATGCAGGAACTTGCCATATTTCAGCAAGGCCTGGCGTCCGCCGCGCTGCATCAAGAAGAACAAGGCCGAGGAGCCGATGAAGACCGCCGCGCTGGCGATGAGGATGACCGCCAAGCCAAACAGCCACGAGCGGTCGCGCTGCGCCCCGGCCAGCACCAGCAGCGTATCGCCGGGGACGGGCAACGGCACGCCCGCCTCCTCGATGGTGATGAGGACGAAAAGAGTCGGCAACGGGTATTCATGGAAGAAGCGGAATAACTCGTGGGTGAGTTGTTGCAGCGGATTCACGCGGATGCTCCAATCACTATCTGGCCAGCGATGATCACGATCTCTGGCACGAGACGGGCCAATTCGCCAAGGGCTAGGTGTGACGGCTCCTCTGGCAAGATCAGACAATCCGCATAGGCACCGGGGCTGAGGCGACCCGCATGCGCTTCCTCGCCCGCCGCCCACGCCGGGCCA
>JBBQSR010000291.1:0-5448 GCA_038234855.1 Ktedonobacterales bacterium
TCTACGGCCCGCAATCGAGCGATCTGCGGCTCTATGTGAAGGCTTTCGCGCGACGGCGTCCCTACTTCGCTGGGCTGCCCAGCCATCGCGCGGATTGGCTGCACATCAGCGACGCCGCGACGGCGCTGGTGCGCCTCACCGAGCGGGTGCCCGAGGCGCGCGTCTATAATGTCGTGGCGGATGCGCCCAGCAGCTTCGGTGACTTCATGGACCATTTCGCGCGTCTGCTGGGGGTGCGGCATCCGCTGCACATCCCACGCTGGGGCTGGGGGCTAGCCCGCACTATCATCACGCAAGAGCAGATGGAACTGCTGCGACTCAGCACCACCGCCAGCAGCGCCCGCTTCCGCGCCGAATTTGGGTGGCAGCCGCAGTTCCCCGATTACCACGCGGGGCTGGCCGACGCCCTGCGCGCCTGGGGCAAGACGCCCGTCAGCCTGTGAGCGCACGCACCGTCACTCCTCCGCCACAGCGACGACGCCCGGCACCGCCTGGGGCCGGGGATCGCGCACCCAGCGCCAAAAGGCGAAGGCGGCGCTGAAACCGATGACGGCGGCCAGCGCGAAGGCGGCGGGGTAGCCCCAGCGGTCAGCGATGGCCCCGCCCAGCACCGGGGCGAGCGCCGCGAAGGGCGTATACACGATGAACGAGAGGCCGATGTAGGTCGGGCGACGCTCGGGCGTCCCAAAATCCACGACATACGAGAGCTGGGCCAACTGGATGGCGGCGAGGCCAAAGCCAAAAAGGAAGAAGGCCGCCGTCACCAGCATGGCATCGCGTGCCACCAGCTCTAACAGCATCGCGGCGGCGATGCAAAACGCGCCCCACACCAGTACCAGCCGATGCCCGAAGCGGTCGCCGAACCAACCCCAAAAGAAATTCGCCACGATGGATGCGATGATGAGCACGGTCGCCTCCAGCGCGACGGTGCGTTCGTCCAGATGGGCTTGCTTGAGGGCGGCCACCGCCAGCAAACCGCTGCCCAGCATCGCCAGCCCGCTAAAGGCCGTGGCGACGAGGTAGGGCTGGAAGAACGGGTCGCCCCGCACGACCGCGCCCATGCCGCGCACCCATGACTGGCCGCGCCGCAGCGCCGTGCCGCTGGCGACGGGCGGCGTCACCACGGCGAGGCGCTCTGGCTCACGCACGGCGGCGAGCAGCCCAAACGAGATGGTGACGGCGACGAAGGAGAGCAGGAAGCACAGCGCGTAATTCAGCGGCCACGCCAGCCGGACGATGATGGCTGCCGCCAGCGCAGCGCCCCCCGTCCCCAAGATGTTGCCGATGCCGGTCGAGTTCCCCAGGAAGCGACCGCGCACCTGCCCTGGAATTGCCCGCGCGATGAGGTCGAGCCATGAGGGAAAGGTGAGGCCACTCCCCATCGCTTGTATGAAGACGAGGACGAAGAAGATCACCAGTAATGGCCCATCATTTCCCTGCGCCAGCAGCAGCGCCGCCACCGCGAGCAGCAGGAAGGGGATGCGCTCGAACAGGGTCGTCCACAGCATCAGGGGTTTGACGCGTGAACGGCGCTCTACCAGGCCCGCCACCAGCAGGGGCGGCCCAAAGATGCCGATGGTGCGCAGCGCCGGAATCAGCGCGATCAGCGCGTTCTGGTGCGTCAGATGGGCGGCGAACAGCGGCAAGATGGCATACGACGAACTGATGTTGAGGCCAACGGTAAAGAAGGCGATGTCGAGTCCCATGATCAAGAGGTTCCAGCGACCATCGGGCAGGGCGGTCAGGCGGTGACGCAGCGTTTTCACAGTGCCTCGCTTGTGTGGTGTAGCGTTGAGGGGAACGTGGTGGGCGGCGGCTGTGCCGTGCCACAGAAGGTCGGGCGGGTCAGCCACCAGCCGCTCCGGCTCGGCTCTAGCTCGGTGATGGTGAACCCCGCGTCGCGGATCGCCCGTATCGTATCACGATCCATATGACATCCATCGGCCAGAATGCTCCAAAAGGGCGTCAAGATTGTTTGCACCCCGGCGAGCAGCGGGTGCGGCGCACGCACGTGCTCCAGAAAGCGCAGGGTGCCGTGGGGCCGCAGCACCCGCGCGATCTCGCGCAGGGTGGCGGCCTGGTCGCGCACCGTGCACAGCGACAAGCTCACCACCACCGTGTCGAAGCTAGCGGCGGGGAAGGGCAACGCGTGCGAGGGCGCGCGCAGCACCCGCGCGGTGGGGCGATAGCGTTGCACCCGCTGCCGCGCGATGAAGGCGCTGCTGCGCTGGTCCTCGACGCCGATCAGCTTGCCGGTGTTTTGGTAGCGGCGCACATTGAGCCAGGTGCCCACGCCGACCTCTAGCACGTCGCCCGTCGCGGCGGCGGTCACTTGGCCGCGCACGCCGCGCCAGGGGTCGCGCCAGCCGCGCATCCACCATTCCCAGGCGCGGCCCAGGCGATGACGGACGGGCGGTGCCGCGTGCTGCATGGTGTCGCGCAGGGCCACGCGAACGCGCCGCCCCTGCTCATTCACCGCCAGCCAGCCGACCGCGCCCACGACGAAGCTCACCCCCGCTAGCATGCGGGTGAACCGACCGCGTCGCGCCCCACGGGACCGCTTTTGCCGCTGCAACATGGCTGTGGCACCTCGTCTATCGCTCAGATTCGGGTTGCTCTCCCCTAATCAAACGATCAAGAGGGAGGCTTTGGCTACATGCCAGCAAAAGCGCCCATGCGACCAGCAGACTATGCGTCGTGAGGTCATCGAAGCCATTCTGAATGACCATGGCGATCTGCGCACCCAGCATGCCTAAACTCAGACACGAGGCGAAAGATTGGGGGACGGTCGAACACGCAAACCACGAAATACCACGAAAAACACGAAATGGGGAGAGGGATTGGGGGGTGGGGGGCTGCGCTGCGGCGACCGCACGCTGCCAGGTGTGGAGCAACAGCCAGATGCTCGTTGCCACGATGGCGAGGTAGCATAGCAAGCCACCGATGCCGAGCTCGGCGAGCAAGTGCAGGGCGAGGTTGTGGGCATGCCCTAGGGCGAGCGGCCAGCGCGGCACCGCGTAGGCGGCATAGGCGATGGCGTAGTTGCCCGCCCCCACCCCGGTCAGCGGATGCGCCAGGAACATGCGCCACGCCGCCGCCCAATGCGCCAGCCGCTCGACCGTCGAGAAGTTCGCGTCGGTGATGTCGGCGCTGAGCGCGGCATCGGTCAGCGGACGCCAGCCGAGCCGCGCCAGCAACGCCGCCGTCGTCAGCCGCCCCGTCGCCAGCGCGAGTGCCACGCCCGCCAGAGCCGCCGCCGCGCCGCCCGCCAGCCAACGGCGCAGCGGTGGCCAGCCCAGCCACGCCATCGCGGCCACCGCGCCGCGCAGGCCCAGCAGCGCCCCACGCGACTGCGCCAACAGCAATGCCGCCAGCAGCGCCCCCCCAGCGGCCAGCAGCAGCCAGCGCAGCGTGCCGCGCGCCCAGCCGAGCAGCGCCAGCGCGAGGGGCAGCGCCAGATTCAGCGCACCGGCATAGGGGTTGGGCTGGCCAAAGGTGCCGACGACGCGCACCCCGCGATCCGCCGCCACGTGCTGCCCGGCGACGAAGACCGTCGCTTGCAGGCCGCCCAGGCACGCTTCGGCGACGGCGACGGCCAGCACCACGGCGATCAGCCGCGCCACCATGCCGGGCCGTCGCAGGTAGCGCGGCGCGAACCCCAGCACCGCCAGCGCCTCGCCCCACTTCAGCGCCTCTTTCAGGGCCAGTGCTCGGTCGGGTGCCCAGGCAAGCGAGAGCGTCATGAGGGTGATGAGGGCGACGATGGCGGAAAAGAGTAGGGGATATGGGGCAAAGGAGGGACGCCACTGGCTAACCCCGTCCCCTGCTATGGGCTGCTCGTCCGCGCGGCCCAGATTGAGCATCACCAGCAGCGCCACCAGCGCATCCGTCGCGGTGATGTTGATGCCGTGCACCTGCCAGGCGGCCAGCGCGCCGAAGGCGACGGAGAGGGGCAGCGCCAAGATGATGCCGTTGCCTATTCGTCCCGCGAAGGGTGCCCAGGGGTGCGCTGCCCCTGGGGTTCGCGCGCTCAGCCATCCATGCATCGTGTAGCTCGCACCGTCCTTGTGCCGTCATCGGGGGATCGTGGCTAGTATAGCAGGGCGGGGAAGACCGCCGTAGGGTTGGGCGATGGCTCAGGCGTCGCTGGCGTTCAGTGACTGGCGCGAAACCCAGAGGGTATGTTCGCGCGAGATCGCTTCCTCGGCGCTATCGACGTAGGTGGACCACTGCTCCTCGGTTTGTTGGTCTTCCAGCGTGCTGAGGATAGTCAGCAGCTCCAGCGACGCGACGCTGTAGGACTGCGCGAGGTTTTGGTGCTGCTTGAGTTGCAGCCAGGTCGCTGCCGCCGCGATCATCGTGCCAAAGACCCCAAGCAGATCCAGTTGGATGGCCCCCACCATCTTGGCGATGGCGACGGTCGCGCCACCGAGTTCCAGGATCAGCAACAGGCTACTCCAGGTGCCGACGCGCCGTTGGTTGAACTGTGCCTTGCGCGCGTACCATTGCTGTTGGTCGTGGATGCGCCCATTTTTGTAGACCTCGCGGCGTTCGCTCAGGGGTCGCTGGCGCAGGGCGCGCATCGCGGGGGTGATCTCTTCGCTCGCCATTTCTAGGGCTAGCGGGGTTTCCTTGGCCTGCATGCGCAAGATGTCGATGAGCTTCTTTTGCAGCAATTGGTCGGCCACGCGGCGCGCGGCATCCGTCTCGGGGGCGTCGCCCTCGGCGCGCATGAAGGGGCTGCCGCCGACGGCGTAGCGCCAGGTGACGGTCTTCACCGATTCCGCGACGGCGCGCCCACCGTACCAGAAACGGTTGGGCTGCTGGATGAGCCGGATGGTCTGGAAGAGAAAGCCCGCGAAAAAGGCGAGGGCCGCGACCGCGCCCGCCCAATCGATGTTCGTGCCGCCCAGGCTCGCGCGGATCGTCACGAGGCCCGCCAGGGCACCCACGATCAAGAGCGAGAGTTCCAGGCGCACCTCCCAGTTATAGAGGCGTTGGTAGTGCAGCGACGTTTTATCCGCCGCGACGAACAGCGCGGGGAAATCGCGCGAGTCGAGCTTCGTCACCGGAGTGGTGGCTGAGGGTGCGTGCATGCCGTACCTCCCAAGGTCGTGATGGATGAATGCGGTGCGAGATGTGCCGAAGGCGCTTAGGCGAGGGTGTTGATGGTGTGCAGGGGCAGGCCCGCTTCCTGGGCGAGTTTGGCGAAGCCCGCCGTCATGTCGTCATCGCCACGCGACACGCCGTCCCACATGATGACGGCGGCGATGGCGGGCGTGTCGCTGTGCTGGGCGAGGGCCTTCGCCTCGCGGATGAGGAAGCGATTCGTGCGGATGAAGTCGCGATTGTCGTCGTGGGTCGTGGGCAGCGTTTTGATGCCCCGGCTCGCCTTCGTCGCGGCATAGACCTCGTCAAAGATCGGTCCCCAGTCGCCGGGGCGGTCGG
>JBBQSR010000292.1:0-5442 GCA_038234855.1 Ktedonobacterales bacterium
GCTCTGGCACACCACCACCCCAGAGGGCCAAGCTACACCTCAACTTTTTGCTGTCGACGCGAATCAACTCATCGTCCAAATCCCCTCCCTTGGTGGTCCACCCCAGTTTCTCTATCAGGCGCTTTCCGTGCGATCGGGGGCGATTCGCTGGCAACAACAGGGCACAGGGTACCCTGTATACCCAACTGGCGGGAGGAATCTGCTGATTTGCGACAATTCTGCGACGGCGGATGGCACGATAGCTCTGCACCTAACTGCCCTAGACGCGGCGTCGGGCACTCCTCTTTGGACAACGCCGACGGTGCGGGCGAATGCAAACGGGGGGTGGGGGTTCTGTGCATCTAATACGACCCAAGCCTACATTGATGCCCAGCCAATGGAAAATCAATCAACGAACACGAGTGAGTTATGGGGGTTTTCGCGTCAGACTGGGCAAATGGTATGGCATCACGCTTTTCGTAATAGTGTGATGTACCTAGATGACCAGCGTTTTTTGACGACGAACTGGTACATCAGCCAGCCGCAGACCGCTCCCCCCGTCCTCGCGGCATATGATGCCGCTACAGGGGTTGCCGAGTGGCAGATTGCTGGGCGGTACACTCCCCTTATATACACTGATTCACAGGCATTCGGTGATATCTTGCCGGTGAAAACGCCGACGGGTATCGCGGGCGTCGATGTTCGCTCGGGTAAGACCATGTGGCGTATTGAGCGCGACGACACCGCGCAGTTTTGGCTTGCGACCTATGGTGCCAATAACGTGCTGTATTATTTCAACGAAACCGATCTGTATGCCCTCGATACGGCGACAGGACATGTGCTCTGGGACAAGATCATACCCTCAACAGGCGCGCAGAGTCAGGTCGGGGATATCGTCATTCGCGATCAGCGGGTGTATCTGACAACGACTGACGGCACCAGCGTCTTTGATGCTATACATGGTCGGTTGCTCTGGCATCTCGCAAAGTCCTATTACCTTGTCTCATGAGCACTCGTTGACGGCAGCGGGCATATCTATCGCGTCGTCGCCAACGATGCACGCGATGGGTGATGCCGCCCTGCTGGTGCGCTGGCCTGACGCCATCGATCCCGCGACCAACGCGCGGGTGCTGGCGCTGCTGGCGGCGCTGGACCGCCAGCCCATCGCGGGCATCGTTGATCTGGTGCCCGCGTATGCGTCGCTGCTGGTCATCTTCGATCCGCTGCGGATGACGGCGTCGGCGCTGCGACGCGGCATGCGCGCGCGGCTGGTAGCTTTTGGCCAATTCCCCGATTCGGCAATATCAGCGACGACGACAGTAGAGATTCCGATGTTGTATGGCGGTATGGCGGGGCCGGACTTGGCCGATGTCGCGCGGGAACTAGGCATCACACCCGCTGAGGTCGTGCGGCGGCACACGATGGCGGACTATCGCGTCTATTTCCTTGGCTTCATTGCCGGTTTTCCCTACATGGGCAGCGTTGATGCCGCGCTGCTGGTGCCACGCCTGGCGACGCCGCGCACGCGGGTGCCAGCGGGCAGCGTGGGGTTGGCCGACGCGCAGACGGGCATCTATCCCCAGGCCAGCCCCGGCGGCTGGCGCATCATTGGCAGGACTGCGCGGCGCATGTTCGATCCCGCCCGCGATCCCCCCGCCCTCTTGCGCCCAGGGGACCATGTGCGCTTCACCGCGAGCGCGCCAGCGGCGGCACCGGGTGAGGCCGCTGAATCGCTGGTACCAGACCATCCAGACGATGCTAGATCCTACGCCGCCGTTGCCCCCGAGCCACCTGCGGGGGCGATTCCCTGGATGCGGGTGCTGGAGGCGGGGCCATTGACGACGGTGCAGGATGGCGGGCGCGTCGGTTGGGGACGCTACGGCCTCTCGCCCTCGGGCGCGGCGGATGGCGAGGCGTTGCTGCTGGGCGACGCGCTGTTGGGCAATCCCCCTGACACGGCGGCGCTTGAGATGACGATGCGGGGCGGTGTGTTCACGGTCGATGCGCCGTGTGTCATCGCGCTGACGGGCGGCTGGTGCGACGCGGATGTGGATGGGCGCGTCGTGCAGCATGGCGTGCCAACGCCCATCACTGGCGGCGCGCGGCTGACCGTTGGTCCCCTGCGGACGGGGGCGCGGGCGTACCTGCATGTCGCGGGGGGCATCGCGGTCGCCCCGGTGCTGGGCAGCCGTGCGACGGACGCGCGGGCGGGGCTGGGCGGCGTCGCTGGCCGTGCCGTGGTGGTGGGTGATACGCTGTGGCGGGGACGCGCGCCCCAGTTGTCCACGCGCGTGGCGCATCCGCGTCGGCTGGCGGTGGCGTGGCGACGCGCGGTGCCCGCAGATAGTGTCTGGTTGGTGCGGGTCTTGCCCTGCATTGCCCCAGGTGATGTGGCGGCGGATTTCACGGCGCTCACCGGCACGACCTTTCATGTGGACCCGCGCTCTGACCGGATGGGGGTGCGGCTGCGGTCCCCGGCTGATGCGGCGCTAATGGGCGGGCAGATCCTCTCGGCGGGGGTGCCGCGTGGCGCGGTGCAGGTGCCGCCAGATGGCAACCCCATCGTCTTACTTGCGGAGCATCAGACGACGGGGGGCTACCGCGTGCCAGCGGTGGTCATCAGCCCCGATCAGTGGCAGGTCGCGCAGATGCGTCCGGGTGATGCGGTGCGCTTCGTCCGCACGACGCAGCGGGCGGCAGTGCTGGCGCTGCGCGAGCGACGGGCGGCCATCGCCGCGCTGGCTGACCCGCTGCCGCCCGTGGCCCCCGACCGCCTGATGCGCGGTTTCTGCGAAGCCTGCGATGATGGCGAATGAGCATCTGCCCATCGGCTTGAACGGTGGTGCGAGGAAATGACGGCATCACCATCGATCCGATGGTAGCGTGAGGGAATGATGACATGGCAATCGATCTGAATTGTGACGCGGGGGAGGCGTTTGGCCCGTGGCAGATGGGCGAGGACGCGACGCTGATCCCCCTGATGACCTCGGTCAATATCGCGTGTGGCGCGCACGCGGGCGATCCGCTGGTGATGCGCCGGACGCTGGAGTTGGCGGCGCGGCACGGTGTCGCGGCGGGGGCGCATCCCGGCTACCCCGACCTGCAAGGGTTCGGTCGCCGTGCGCTGCCGATGCCGCCTGACGAGGTAGAGGTGTGGGTGCTGGCGCAGATCGGCGCGTTGTCCGCCATCGCGCGGTCCCTGGGCATCACGCTGCGGCACGTGAAGCCGCATGGCGCGCTCTACAACACGGCGGCGGATGACGCGGCGCTGGCGCGAGCCATCGCGCGGGCGGTGGCGGCCTGCGATCCGGCGTTGGTGCTGGTGGCCCGCGCTGGCTCGGCGATGGTGGCGATTGGCCGGGCCGCTGGGCTGCGTGTCGCGGAAGAAGCCTTCGTGGATCGCGGGTATGACGCCCAGGGACGCTTGCTGCCGCGCGGCTCCGCTGGGAGCATGCTCACCGCTCCGGCGGATGCCGCCGCGCGCGCGGTGGCCCTGGCGGAGGGGCAGCCCATCCGCGCGCACGATGGCACGGCGCTCACCCTCCACGCTGATACGTTGTGCTTTCACAGCGACACGGCGGGGGCGACGGGCATCGCCCAGGTGGTGCGCGCGGCGCTCGTGGATGCAGGCGTAGCTTTGCAGCCCCTTAGCGCGACGGAGGCCGCTAGCGCCTAGCGAGCGAGCTTTTCGTAGGCGCGTTGCAGACCGTCGAGCAGCAGGTTCGGGGCGCGCAGGTCGATCACCTCGGTCGCGCTGGCGACGACATCGGCCAGGCCACCGTGGGCGATGACGACCGCCTCCGCGCCGCCGGGCATCTCGCGGCGCAAGCGCGCAACGATGCCCTCGACCATCGCCGCGTGACCATAGACGATGCCCGATTGCATGGTGTGCATCGTGTTCTTGCCCAGGACGGTCGCCGGGGCCGTCCATTCCACCTGGTAGAGCCGCGAGGCCACCCGTGCCAGCGCCTCGGCGGCGATCCCCAGCCCCGGCGCGATGACGCCGCCCAGAAAGTCGCCCTCAGCCGAGGCGCAGTCGAAGCTGGTCGCTGTGCCGAACTGAATGATGATCGCGGGCAGGGAATACAACTCACGCGCCGCCAAGACGCTGAGGATGCGGTCGGTGCCGATCTCCCATGGGTTGTCGATGCGCAGCCCGATGCCGAGCGGCGACAGGTGATTCACCACGATGGCTTCACGGCCCAGGTAGTCGCGTGCCAACTGTTGCATCACGGGCGTCAGCGGCGGCACCACGCTCGACACGATCACCCCGTCGATGTCACCGAGCGTGTAGCCCTTGTTTTGGCAGAGCGAGGTCAGCAGCATCGCGTATTCGTCCGCCGTCTTTTCGCGCACCGTGGCGATGCGCCAGCGCGCCCGCATCTCGCGCCCCGCGAATAGCCCCAGCTTGATGCCGGTGTTCGACAGATCTAGTGCCAACAGCATTGGTGGCCTCCTCAAAGGTTAGGACGCGATTGGACGCGAAAAGTGCTAAGAGCCACGAAAGACGCGAAGGTGTTTGCTGAGCGTGGAATGCCGATGAACACATGAAACTTGCTTCGTGTCATTCTGCGTTCTAGAAAAACCTTTCGTTTCTTTCGCGGGTTTTCGCGCTTTTCGTGTCCAAATCCCTTATTCGCTCGCGCGGTCCATGCGGTCGGGGGCGGCCATGCCCAGCAGGGTCAGCACGCGTGCCAGCACCGTGCGCGCCGCCAGCGTCAGGGCGAAGCGCGCGTCGCGCACCGCCTCGCTCTCGGCCCGCAGGATGGGGCAGCGATCATAGAAGACGTGGAAGGCGGCGGCCACGTCCATGCCATATTTCGTCAGGTGGTGCGGCTCCAGCGTCAGCGCGCCACGCTCGATGATCTCTTCGAGTCGCAGCAGCTCGCGGATGAGCGCCAGTTCCGCCGCCAGGGGTTCGGGGGCGTCGCCCAAGAGCGCGGTGGGGTCGGCGGCGAGGGCGGCATCCTCGGGGTGAAAGCCCGCCTCGATGGATTTGCGCACCACCCCCGCGACGCGCGCATGGCCGTACTGCACCGTCAGGCCCGGATTCTCTTCGCCCTCCTTCATCGCCAGGCCCAGGTCGAAGTCCAGGTGGGTGTCGGCGCTGCGCGACAGGTAAAAGAAGCGCATCACGTCGGGGCCGACGAGGTCGGCTAGCTCGTCCAGCGTGACGGTGTTGCCTCGTCGTTTGCTCATCCGCTGGCTCTTGCCATCGACCTTCAGGCTGACGTGCTGGTAGATGAGCACGTGGATCTTCTCGGGGGCATAGCCAAACATCTGCGCCATCGCCGTCAGCCGACCGACGTAGCCGTGGTGGTCAGCACCCAGGACGTAAAACAACTGGTCGTAGCCGCGATCCAGCTTGTTGCGGATGTAGGCAACGTCCGAGGCGGCATAGGTCGTCTCTCCGTCGGACTTCAGAAGCACGCGGTCCTTGTCGTCGCCGAAGCGCGTCGTTTC
>JBBQSR010000293.1:0-5426 GCA_038234855.1 Ktedonobacterales bacterium
TTGACCTTGAGCCCAACCACGTCACCGCGCTAGAGGGCGCGCTGAAGGTGCGCGAGGCCGCCTATCTGCCCGCGACCGGCTGGGAAATGGAGGAAATTTTACATGGCCCCTTCGCGTCCTTCGAAGACCACACGGCGGCAGTGCTGATCGCGCCGCAGGGCGCGGGCCGCGACCGCGCGCTGGACGTGCTGCGCGCCTTCGCGCAGATCGGCGTGACGACCATCGCCCTGGGTTCGTCAGGAGATGAGGAACTGGCGACGCTCGCGACGCACACCATCACCCTGCCCGACGCGGTGGAACTGTTCAGCGTGATCCCCGCGACGGTCATCGTACAAGAGATCGCCTATTGGCTGGCGATCCAGCGCGGCACCAACCCGGACCTCATCCGCAGGGAAGACCCGCGTTACGCCGCCGCGCGTCAGGCCTACACCCGCTGACACCAGGCGCTGCCTCCCCGCATGATGCGACGCGGGGCCGGAGGTGGGGCCAACCCGTTCGAGGAGACCACACACCATGACCATCTATGCTTCGATTCTGGCTGGGGGGAGCGGCACACGTCTGTGGCCGCTCAGCACGAAGGATCTGCCGAAACAATTTTTGCCCCTGCTCGATACACGCACGATGCTGCAAGCAACGGTGGATCGGCTGTTGCCGCTGGCCCCCATCGACAAGACGTTCATCGTCACCTTCGAGCGATACCGCGAGATCGTGCAGACGCAGTTGCCTGACCTGCCCGCGCCCAATGTCATCGCCGAGCCGATCGGGCGCGGCACCGCCGCCTCTATCGGGTTGGCGGCGACCTTCATCGCGGCGCAGGACCCGATGGGGGTGATGGGGTCCTTCTCATCGGACCACGTCATCCCCGACACGGTCGCCTTTCGCCGCGCGCTCAGCTTTGGCGAGGGCCTGGCACGCGCGGGGCATCTGGTGACGCTGGGCATCACCCCCACCTATGCCGAGACGGGCTATGGCTACATCCACTGCGGCACACCGCTGGCCGAGGGACCAGAGGGCTTGCGGGCCTACCACGTCAGCCGCTTCGTCGAAAAGCCGCCGCTGGCCACCGCGCAGGAATTCGTAGAGCGCGGCGACTATGCCTGGAATGGTGGCATCTTCGTCTGGCGCGTCGACCGCATCTTGGCCGAGCTACGCCAGCATGTGCCCACCGTCAGCGCGGTACTCGACCAGGTGGCACGCGGCATCCGCGAGGGTCGCGCGGAAGCGGCGCTGCACGAGGCATGGCCCGCCCTCACCGAATCCATCACCATCGATGTGGGCGTGCTCGAAAAGGCGCGCGACATCGTCGTCATCCCCATCGAGGTCGGCTGGAACGACATCGGCTCGTGGGCCTCGCTGGCGTCGCGCTACCCCGGCGACGCGCAGCACAACGCGGCACGCCAGATGGGCGCGGGCCGCCATGTCGCCGTCGCCACGCGCGACACCTTCGTCTATTCCACCACGGATCGCGTCATCGCCACGGCGGGCGTCGAGGGCCTGGTGATCGTCGATACCGGCGACGCCCTCTTGATCTGCCACAAAGACCAGGTGCAACTGGTCAAGCAGATCACAGAGGCGCTGTAGCGCCAGGGAGCCGCGAGAAACGAGAGCGCATCTGAGCGGGCGAGACCGTCACCGAAGGGTGCTCGGGGATGGCGAGCACCCCATCCCCGTTCTGTACCGCATGCCTGTTAGCCACGATGCGGATGATCGCCAAAGTGCATGCCCCGCTTGGCGAAAAGTGGCGCTGTGGCCCGATCATGCGATATACTGAATCAACTTTCAGTCGTTGCGGGCCTTGCATACTCATCTGCCTCGCTGGTACGGGAATTGCATAAAGGGTCCGAAGCGCGGTTGATTGCCGTAGCTGGGGATGAAGGAGAACATGCGTGGGAAAGGTTCGCACGGCGCGCCATCTCGGCTTGAGGCACACCCACCGTGTTTGTGTAACATTTCATGGAACAAACCACCGTCGCCACTTCGGAGGCCACCGTGCCGCCCGTTGAGCCAGCAACCGACGCAGGGGGCATCATCATCACCACCGCGCAGCCACCCTTTACCCTTCACCAGATGAACAGCGAGGCGGGGCGACGGCTGGGGGTATCGCGCACGGGAACGGTGGGGCGCGCGTTGGCCGACATCGTGCCCGACACGGCGGCGTGGCGCGGGGCCATCACCCAGGCCGCCGCCACGCGCGAAGAAGTGACGCGCACCCTCACCTTGAGTGGACCAGACGGCGCGCTCCACCATCTGTCACTCACCTGTCTACCCATCCTCGACGACACCACCGACCCCGCCCTGGTCCTCTCGCTGCTGAGCGCCCCCCTACCCGCCGCGACGGTGGGCATCACCGACCTGAGCGGGGCCGAGGCGCTAGCACAGATGCTCCCCTTCCCCGCGTGGCTCTACGATCCGCGTGGGCGGCTGCGCGCGGTCAATGACGCGACGCTGCGCCTTTTTGAGGTGGCAGATTTCGCGGGGTTCGTCGCGCTGGTGGGCGCGACCCTCGGCGAGCAGATGACGCGGCTGCATCCGCGCCTGGCCTCGCCCACCGCCATCGCCCGTGCCACGGAGGAAAGCATCTACACCTTCACCCCCGACCGCGTGACGATGAACGGCGAGGAACGACGCTGGGGATCGGTGATGCGGCGCGAGGGTGCCGAGCCGCTGCGCCAGGAAGAGATGCCCGTCGCGCGGGCACTGCGCCGCCGCATCGCCGCGAATCAGCTCATCAGCTTGCAGCACCCCATCCTCGAGGCCGAGGTACTCGTGCGCAGCTACGCCGTGCCCATCAACGACGCGACGGGGCGCGCCATCGGCGCGCTCTGGTTGACGCTGGACGTGACCGATGACCTGCTGCAAGAGGGTCGGCGCGACGCCATCTTGGCGCTGGCGGGCCACGACATCCGCAATCCCCTCACCCCCGCGCGTGGCTTGCTGCAACAGTTGAAGCTGCGACTGGGCAGAGAGGGCGACCGCTACACCCGCGAGATGAGCTACATCGACACCGTGCTCAATCAACTCGACCGCATCCGCCAGATCTCCAGCGACCTCGACGCGGTGGGCATCACCAGCTATCGCGAGGCCACCATGTCCATGGCGACCTGCGAACTGGTGACGCTGAGCCGCACCGTCGCCGCCCAGCAGATCGAGCGGCACCCCGACATCGTCATCGCCGTCAAGACGAACGCCGACAGCATCAAGGGCGTGTGGGCGCGACTGCACCTGGAACGCGCCCTGACGATGCTGATCGACAGCGCGGCGCGTCGCTCGCCCGCTGGCCGCGCCGTCACGCTGCGGCTGCGGCAACTGCGCACCCAGGTGAAGGTCGAGATCAGCGATCAGGGCGCGCCGCTCGCCCCCGCGCGGCTCGACGCCCTGCGCACCGTGCTGGATCGCGGTGGCGCGGCGCTGGCCCTCACCGAGGGCTGGGACCTGGACCTTTCCACCGTGCAGACCTTGCTGGCGCTGAACCGTAGCCGCCTCTACGTCGCCTCGCGGCCCCGCGCGGGCACCACCTTTTGGTTCGCGCTGCCCCTGCCCCTGCCCGACCCAGTGGAATGACGCGGCACCCGCGCCCTATGGCTCATTCGTCGCCAATGGCGTAGGCACCGCGACCGGTGCCGTTGCTGGTGCGGCGCGGTCGATGACCGACGTCACCAGCGCGTTCGCCCCAAAGAGGCCCAGCGCCACCACCGTCGCCGCGCCCACCTGGAAGGGCGTCGCCTGATCGATGTTGAAAAGCTTCGTCGCGGCGTTCGTGACCGCCAGGCTGAGGGTAAAGAAGATGAAGGTGAGCGAGACGATCCGCAGGAACGACCCGACCTCGCGGATGGTGTTGCGCACGATGTCGGCGCTAAACTCCGCCACGGCTACCGTGCCGATGACCGCCACGACCGCCAACACCGCCAGGAAGAGGTCGGCGAAACCCCGCCCGATATTCGCCAAACTGCTGACGCTGAACGGATTGAAGAGATCGGCGATGCTGCCCGAGCGGCTGGCCGCCGTGTTGAAATAGCCCACCGCGACGCTGGCGAAATTGGCGATGCTGAAGGCGGGGATGAGCCACAGGAAGATTTGCAGCACCGACCGCAGCGAATAAGTCGCCTCGACGAAGCCGCGCTGGATGATCGCGCCAAAGGCTTGCAGCAACGCAATGAAAGCCGGACCCTCAGATGGCGTGCGCGGCGTCGCTTGTCCTTGGTTCCCCACGCTCGTGAGGCCGCCGATGATGACGATCAGCAGCAGCCAGACAGTCGCCATGACGAAGGCCAGCGCGAGATTCAGCCCTTCGAGGTGCCGCACCGTCTCGGGCAAGGCGAAACCGAAGAGGCTGTTGAGGTCCACGCTGATGGGGCGATCCGGCGCGCCGATCCCCAGGAAGCGCAGCGCCGAGCGCGTGTTGATGAAGTCGAGCAGCAGCGACGACAGGCCAAAGAGGATCGCCAGCCCGGCGAAATCCGTTGCCAACGTGCGGTAAAAGCGCAGGGCCGGGGTGCCGTCTTGCGCTGGGCCGCCCGCCGTGCCCGCGCGCTGATGGCGCTGCACCGCATCCACCGCGAAGATGACGACGGCGATGAGATTCACGATCACATACGTCAACGACGCGCGGGTAAAGTTGCCCGGCGTCGTGGGGAAAAAGCTCGCCTCGCCCGCGAAGATGAGTCCAAAGAGCGCCGCGCCAATGCCATAGAGCGAACGCGGAACGGTGCGAAAGCTGGAAAGCGACACCTGCAACAGCACCAGCAGCAAACTGCTGTAGAGATAGATCGGCAGCGGCTGGGCCATCCCCAGCCCCACGCCGAAGCCCGACGTAACGAAGGCCACATAGCCCAAGATGACCAGGATCGGTAATAAGATCTCCGCACGCAAAAAGCGTTGCAGCGACGGTGGCACCGTGCCGGAACCATCAGCCCCTTGAATAACCATGGATGAAAACTCCTCAGCGACATCTTGTCATAACGCGCGGCCACAACGCGAGCAGGCGAACCTCTCGGCAGCGCGATGCGCCGCACATCAGAGGAAACACGCGGCCACCCACAATGGGTTATTTTTGGCATCTCGCGCTGGCACCGCTCAAGCATCAAGTATCTTGCATTCATAGTGTAGCAAATTTTGAGGGGGAAACGGTGACGCGACGACGAGACTGCCGCTCGATGCTGCGGCGGTTCACCACGCCGAGGACATGCTATGATGAAGCACAAGAACGATTGCCGCACAGAAAGGAACCCATGAGCATGGTGGACAGCACGTTGATCGAAGGGGGCGCCAACACGTTGCGCGGGGCACAGCGCGTGGTGGTCTTTACCGGCGCGGGCGTCTCAAAAGAGAGCGGCGTGCCGACCTTTCGCGACGCCCTGACGGGGCTGTGGGCGAACTACGATCCGCAGCGGCTGGCGACGCCCGAGGGCTTCCGCGCGAACCCGAAG
>JBBQSR010000294.1:0-5417 GCA_038234855.1 Ktedonobacterales bacterium
GCAGGGACGGCATCGGGGGAGCGTGGCAGTGACCCCGTGGGGCGATATCGCGTATGGCGGTGCTTGCCACGGGCTGCACCGCTCCCCTAGCCTCACCCACGACGGCGGGTTTCGAGAATTGAGATGCGGGTTCACCCGCTGGCCCTATCCACACTGGCCACGATGTAGCTCAGCAACAACAAAGCACGGTGCCTGTCCGGATTATCCGAACAGGCACCGTGTCGCTAGCGAGAGAGCGGGTAGGTGCTAGCGCGTCTGGGCGCAGTTGCCGATGGCGTTGCTCCACTCCATCTGGGTGGTGTAGTAGTGGCCGTGCAGGAATTCGTTGGCCTGACCACCGTCGTAGCCATACGAACCATACTTGTAGCCACAGGCGTCGCCGATCTCGCCGAGCGGGCCGGTCCAGTTCTGGTTAGGTCGCGGATCGGTCACGGTCTCGAATAGTTCATGTGACACCGTGCTGATCTCATGATCGGCGTCGGCATTGTTGGGCGAAGGCTGACCCGCGTCACATCCCTGGCCCGAACCGTTGTACGGCAAGATGGCGTAGGGCTGTGACCCCGAACCGTAGTAGTAGTGGAAGCCGCAGTACGTGGTAGACGAGCAGCCGCCGACGATGGCCGAGCAGGTGTCTTCACCCGGCATCGTGAAGAGGATGAAAACACTGTTGGGGCTGCTTGCCCATCCGCGCGCGTTTTTCACGTTGGTGATTTCGCCTTGCATCTGTGAGTCGCTGATGCAGTCGGTCGGATTCGTTGAACCCTGGGTATTGCAGTCCGACACATGCGCTGGGTAGGCCGAGGTATCTACATAGGACCCACCAAAGGTCGAGCTATTTTGGATGTGTCCCGACGCGTTGTTGGTGTCGTAGTACTGCGTCATGATGTTGTAGAAGCTGGTGTTTCCCACATCACTCAGGAACTGCGTCTGCAAGCTGTTGTAGGTCGAGCCGACCGAGGTCGAGCTGCCATCTTGCAGATGCGACGGCTCCCAAAAGATCGCATACGTGGTCGAGGTGTGAATGACCGGGCCAGAGCCGTGACGGAGATTATTGCGCGTGCTCAACGGTCTGACCGCTTGCGGGCCTTTGCCCGCGTTTTTGGGGAAGTAGAAGCGGTTCAGGTTGGGGGTGGGGGTTTCCGGGGTTGGCGCGGCGGCTTTCGCGATGGAGACCGTCGCCACCAGGGCGAGTGCGAGGAGGGCAAGGGGAACGGCTGCGAAGGCAAACTTGAATTTGCGAGGGCGGTTCGAGGTCATGCGCTTCTCCTTAGACGCTGGGGAGGGACTCAAGCCACCTGAGTCACGTCCTGTGTGACAGGCCCCTCGATCAAGACGGCTTATAATGAGCTTAAGGGGGCCTGAGAATCCCCTTAAAAAGTCGTCTTGGTTAAGCAGTATACCTGAGTGGTTGCCATTTGTCCAGTCTTTTCCCGCCTTTTTCCCCTAAATACCCCAAATTCGTGCGCTACTTGGCCGCGAAGGGGATGCGGATGTCGCCTTCAGCGCCGCATTGCTGGGCGACCAGACCTCCCTGTGTGCCCGTGGTTGGCACGAAGCGCATCCCTAGGCAGGCATACGTGGCGAGGTGCCGTGGACCCACCCCATAGGTCGCCACGCGATCTGTCACGGCGCAACGTGCCCCGTCGGGCTGCACGGTGAGGTAATGGTACGCCCCCGCATCGACCCCCGCCTGGATGTACAGTAAGGTCGCCGCCTGGCAGCGCAGATATGCCGCATGCAGACAGCCCTCTTGGGCGGGCGCGTTGCCCACGTGGCGCAAACCGCCTAGCGTGCCACAGTGCTGCCCCACCCATGCCAATGGCCCTGCTGGCACCATGTTGTAGGAAAGGGCTGGCGACGTGGCGGGCGTCGGCCAAAGCGAGGAATCCGCTTTGGTGGCGGCCTGGACACTGGCGCTTCCCAAGACGAAGAACAGCAAGATGCCCATGAAAACGCTCGCGAAGACGACGGCATGACGCATGCAAATACTCCTTTTTGTTGCGCTCATTCAGTTCGGCTGGGTAGTGTCTGTCGGTGATGTGACGACGCGCGGCGACAAATGCCAGTCGTTGGCTCGCATCACCGCCCCCTGCGTAGGGGATTATATGCCCCGTTGTCCATATCCGCTAGTGGACGGCTCATGATAACAAAATGGTCCCTCAGCCTCTTGGTGGGAAGCTGAGGGACCATAACGCCGAGCAGGGCTATTGCGCCGATTCGGGGAATGGCTCGGCGCGGCGGGTGCGGCGCGTGCGCTGAATCTCAGCGACGCGGATGCGCCCCAGGGCGCGCTCTAGGTCGCCTGTCAGGGCGGCACGGTCCACGTTGCTGCGGTCCTGGGCCAGGTCGGCCTCGGCGCGGCGACGGGCTTCCTGGGCGGCGGCCTCGTCGATATTCGACGCACGCTCGGCCTCGTCAGCCAAGACGATGATGCGGTTGTCGGCGACCTCCATGAAACCGCCGCCGATGAAGAGCGTCTCTTCGGTGCCCGCATGCTTGATGACGAGCGCGCCGACCTTCAGCGTGGTCATCAGCGGGGCGTGGCGTGGCAAGATGCCAAGCTGCCCCTCGGTGCCGGGGGCGATGACCTCATCGGCCTCGCCCGCGTGCACCTCGCCGGTGGTCGTCACCACCTGCACATAGAGGGTTGGTCGTTGTGCCATGGTTTACTTCTTCTCCGCCGCGACACGGCGCACATCTTCGATGGCCCCGACGTAGCTGAAGTTCGACTCGCCGATGTTGTCGACCTCGCCATCCAGAATCGCCTTGAAGCTGCGGATCGTATCCTTGAGGGGCACCGACACGCCAGGGCGACCGGTGAACTTTTCGCCGACGAAGAACGGCTGCGAAAAGAACTGCTCGATCTTGCGGGCACGGCTGACGGTGATCTTGTCGTCCTCTGACAGTTCATCGACGCCCAAGATGGCGATGATGTCTTGCAGGTCTTTGTAGCGTTGCAGCACCTGCTGCACGCCGCGCGCGACATCATAGTGCTCTTGGCCGACCACGTTCGGGTCGAGGATGCGGCTGGTCGACGACAGCGGATCGACCGCCGGGAAGAGGCCGCGCGACGCGATGGAACGTTCCAGCACGATGGTGCTGTCGAGGTGCGCGAAGGTCGTGGAGGGGGCCGGGTCGGTGTAGTCGTCGGCGGGCACGAAGACCGCTTGCATCGACGTGATGGCCCCCTTCTTGGTCGAGGTGATGCGCTCTTGCAGCTCGCCCATCTCTTCGGCCAGGTTGGGCTGATAGCCCACGGCGGAGGGCATGCGGCCCAGCAACGCCGACACCTCGGACCCCGCCTGGGTGAAGCGGAAGATGTTGTCGATGAAGAGCAGGATGTCGCGCCCCTCGACATCGCGGAAGTATTCGGCGATGGTCAGGCCCGACAGCGCCACGCGCAGACGCGCGCCCGGCGGCTCGTTCATCTGGCCAAAGACCATGGCCAGCTTGCTCAGCACGTCGGCATCTTTCATCTCGTGATAGATGTCGTTGCCCTCGCGCGTGCGCTCGCCGACGCCCGCGAAGACGCTGTAGCCGTCGTTATTCACGGCGATGTTGTGGATCAGCTCCTGAATGATGACGGTCTTGCCGGTACCAGCACCGCCAAAGGTGCCAACCTTGCCGCCACGCATGAAGGGCGCGATGAGGTCGATGACCTTGACGCCCGTTTCCAGCACCTCGATGGTCGCTGCCTGATCTTCCAGCGACGGCGGCGCGCGGTGGATGGGCATGCGCGGCGCGTTCGTCGGGGCGGGCAGGTTGTCGATGGGGTCGCCCGTCACATTGAAGATGCGACCCAGCGTCTCGGCACCGACCGGCACGGTAATGGGGCCGCCGAGGTCGGTGGCCTTGTCGCCACGGCGCATGCCATCGGTCGGACCCATGGCAACGCAGCGGACCCAGTTGTTGCCAAGCTGCTGCTCGACTTCAAGGATCAGCGGCTTCTCTTGCCCCTCAAGCTGAATCGACAGGGCGTTGTAGATGCCGGGCAGTTGCTCGGCGGGAAACTCGATATCCACCACCGCGCCGAGCACCTGGACGACGGTGCCCTCCGCGCCTTTGGTGTAAGATGACTGTTGCGTAACGGCTGCCACGAATGCGCCTCCTCGCTATTGGTCGCCCGCGCCGGAGACCACTTCCAGAATCTGGGTGGTGATCGCGGCTTGGCGCGCTTTGTTGTAGGTCAGGTTCAGGTCAGCCGCCAGGTCGTTGGCGTTATCCGTCGCGCTCTTCATGGCGACGAACTGCGCGGCATAGAAGCTGGCGACCAGCTCCAGCAGCGGCTGGTAGATGAGCGTTTCGAGATAGCGCGGCAGCAGGGCGGCATAGATGCTGCCCGCGTCCGGCTCGAAGATGTATTCGACGGAGCGCGTCTCGGCCTCCGCTTCGGCCTCTGGCGGCTGCACCGGCAGCAGTTGGATGTCGCTGGGCGTCTGGATGAGCGATGAGACGAACTTGGGGTAGATCAGATACCACGCGTCCACTTCACCGCTGAGGTAGGCATCCGAGATGACGCGCGCGATGGCGCGGACGTCGCTGCTCTTCGGGGTGTCGCCCAGGCCGGTGAAATCGGCGATCACGTTCAGGCGATTGCGCACCAGGAAGTCGCGGCCACGCTTGCCCACGGCGACGAAGCGGATGTCCGCATCGGTCAGTCCGTGCGCTTGCTTTTGCGTCTGCGCGAAAGACAATGCTTTGCGGTTCAAGTTGCCGGGCAGTGCGCCCGCCAACGTGCCATCGGGCGACACCAGCACGATGCCGACGCGCTTGACGGTCCGCTGTTGCAACAGCCGCAGGTCGGCCTCATCGCGGTCATTATAGAAATAGGGATTCGCTTCGGTGTCATCGTCGCTGGCGTGCGACAGATGGATCAACACGCGCTGCAACTCATCCGCGTAGGGGCGTGCCGACAGCACGCGCGCCTGGGTGCGCCGCAGCTTGCTGCTGGCGACGAGTTGCAGCGCGCGGGTGATCTGCGCGACATTTTTCACGGAACGGATGCGCCGCCGAATCTCACGGGCTGTAGCCATTGTGATTCTCCTCTGCGAGGGGTGGCCCACTTCAGCCAGAAAAGGACGAGACACGAAGGGCACGAAGTCTACTAAGTTTCACGAAGTCTTTGGAAGAACTCTTCAAAGCTCTTCGCGTTGCTCTTTTACTTCGTGCCCTTCGTGTCTCGTCTCCTTTGCTGCTGAAATGGAACGTTGCCCCTTGCTACTCGCGCGGCGCGGCGCTTTCCTTGAATTCCTTGATGGCGGCGCGGACCTTGTCGAACTGATCATTGCTGATCTTCTTGCGGTCCACCACCGTCGTCTGGACGATCTCTTTGCCGATCTCGGGGTGGCTGGCCTCCATGAAGCGGTAGAAGGCGGCTTCCCACTTGCTGACCAAGTTCACGGGCACGTCATCGAGCA
>JBBQSR010000295.1:0-5414 GCA_038234855.1 Ktedonobacterales bacterium
CTCTGGGTAGTGATACGCGAGGTCCGCCACTGCTAGCAGATCGAGGCGGTCGGCGGCCACCTTTGCGGGGTGCGGCACCGCTGGCAACGCGCCGCGCAGGGCGACGGGGGCGCGACGGGTGAGGGCATCGGGCGCGGCGTCGGGCAGCAGGGCATGGGTGCGCTGCCACGACACGCCCATCTGACGGATGCGCGTCAGGTAATTGCCGAAGTAGCCCGTCATCTGCGTCAACCACGTCAGATAGCTGACGAAGAGCGTGAAGTCGCCAATGGTGAAGCTGCCCGATTGAATCGCCCGCGCCGCGAGCAACAGCACCAGGCCGGTGCCGATGCTCGCGCCATTGTTGGTGATGGCCGTCAGCGATTGCGTCAGCACCACATCACGCACGGCGGCCCGCTGCCGCTGGAGGTTGATGGCTTCCAGATGTGAAACCACGCGCTCGGTCGCGCCCGCGACCTGCACCGCCAGCGTCACCCCAAAGATCTCGCCCAGTAGCCCCGTCACCGCGCCGATGGCCTCCTGGTTGGCCTTGCGATATTCTTGGATGCGCTTGCGGGCCTGTTGCACCAGCATCAGCGCGGCCAGCAGGGGCGCGACGACGATGAGGGTGATGCCCACATCGATGCGCAGCATTACCACCAGCGCGATGACCAGCATGGTGAATTGCCCGACGGGGTCCAGCGTCCAGGTGAGGAAATGCGTCATCTCTTCGATATCATCGCGGAAGCGGCTGACGGCCTCGCCGGGCGAGGCGGGCAGGGCGCGCGAACCAGGCTGCGCCAGGATGTACGCGAAAAGGTTGCGATGCATCAACGCGCGGGCGATGGCGGCGACGGTTGTTTCCGCGAAGACCGCCACGCCCAGCAGGAAGACGCGCACGACCGCCACCCCCAGTAAGAGGCCCAGCAGCCACCACGCCCCGCTCGTCGCCTGGGCGTCGTGCGTCAGCGTGTCGAAGATGCGCTGGATGATGAGGCCCGGCACCAGGGGAATGACATAGAACATCGTGCTGGCGGCGAAACCACTCAGCAGATACAGCGCGAGGCGAAAGCGGGCGAGCCGCCAGATATCGGGCCAGGGTTTCAATGGTTTCATGCCAGCACCTCCCCCATGCCCGCGCGCAGGAGCCGGGCGAATTGTGAATCCCCATTCCGCGCAAGTTCCGCGCGGGGGCCATATTCCTGCACGACGCCGTCGGCCAGCACCAGGATGGCGTCGACGTGTTGCAGGGTGTGCAACCGATGCGCGATGATGATGGCCGTCTTGCCCGCCAGCAACCGCGCCGTCGCCGCCTCGACGACGCGCTCCGTCGCCGGGTCGAGGCGCGACGACGCTTCATCCAGCACGATGATGGCGGGGTCTTGCAAAAAGACGCGCGCGAAGGAGAGCAACTGCGCCTCGCCCGCCGAGAGTCCCGTGCCATCGGGGGCCAGGAATGTGGCGACGCCCTGCGGCTGGTGGCTGAGCCATTCGCCCAGCCCCAGCGTTTCTAGCGCGGCGACGATGCGCGCCTCGGGCACGCTCGCGTCGAAAAAAGTCAAGTTGTCGCGGATGGAGGCGTGGAAGAGTTGGATATCTTGCGTCACCAGGCCGATCCTTGATCGCAATGTCGGCAAGGTCAGGTCGCGTACATCCACCCCATTCAGGCGAACCGTGCCCGCCGCTGGATCGTAGAAGCGGAAGAGCAGCCGGGTCAGCGTCGTCTTGCCGCTGCCCGTGCGCCCGACCACGCCCACCGTCGTCCCCGCTGGCACCGTGAAATTGACATCGGCCAGTGTCAGCCGGTCGGGGTGGTAGCGAAAATCGACATGATCGAAGGCGATGGCGAGGCCCTGGGTTGGCGCATCCGTTCGCGTCCCCGGCACGATGGCGCTGTGGGCCGAAAGCAGATCGGTGGTGCGCAACAGACTGGCCGACGCTTGTTGCAGATCCTGAATCTGGCGCGACAGCTCCTCGACGGGGCGCTGCAAGAGGGTAGCATAGGCGAAGATCAGGTAGAGCGTGCCGATGGTCGTTTGGCGCTGCGCATAGAGCACGATGCCGACGCCCAGCGTCACCACCAGCGTGACGGTGAGCATCAGCAGCATCACCCAAAAGGCGATGGAGCCGACCAGCGTCGCGCGTTGCAGCGTGGCGATCAGCCGTCGCCAGCGTTCGGCCAGCCCGCGCATCACATAGGCCGTCGCGCCCAGCGCCCGCAGGTCCTCCATCCCCGACAGCCGCTCTTCGATGAAGCTGTAGAGGTCAGCGCTGGCCCGGCTCTCGGCCTCCCACGGACGCACGCCCAGCGAGCGCAGCACTGCCAAGAGGCTGATGGTGACGACCGCACAGCCCGCCATCGCCAGGCCGATGCGCCAGTCGGCATGCCACGTGACGGCGATGATACCCGCCAGCAACAGCAGATTGCCCACCACCTGCACGACGAAGTGCGAGAAGAAATTGCCCAGCTTGGTTACGTCACCATCGACGCGCTCCACCAATTCGCCGGGGGCGTGGGTGGCGTGGAAGGGCAGATCCAGGTTCAGGCAGTGGCGCGTCAGGTCCGTTCGCAGTCGATTGGTGGCACGCCAACTGAGGCGCGTCGCCACGGCGGTGGCCGCGACGGTCAGCCCCTGGCCGACGACCGCGATGCCCAGGAAGATGAGCGCGATGGTGACTAGGTCGCCCAGCGGCCCCTGCCCCGCCGCCATGTCGATGAAATGCTGCACCAGCAGCGGATTCGCCAAGTCCGCCGCGATGCTGGCGAGCACGCACAACAGCAGCAGCGCCACCTGACGCCATTGTGGCCCCAGGTACGCGCGCAGAAAGGTTGATGCGGTCCAGGTCGTCGCCTGCACGAGATTGCCTCCCGGTTGCCATTGGGTCAACCGCCGATAGGGAAACGGCGCATGGCACAGTGCGAGTGGGAAGGCAGGATGGAAGGAGGAGGAAATGACAGGAATCCAGCGATCCGGCGTGCCCTGGTGCCAGCGACGTGACGACACGAAATGGGCGCGACCGATGCGTCATCAGCCGCAACACCACGCTCTGTGTGTGGTTACGCGCTCAGAACCGAGACTTCACCATGGAATGCCAGACCTCCTGCTCGTAGATGTTGTTGTCAGCGTACCATCAGCGGGTGGCCATGTCAAAGGAAGCGTGCAGAGACGCCGCCGGAATGTGCCCCGGCGGCGTCTCTGCACGCTGATACGAGGGATGGTCAGGAAGCGGTATACGGGCTGACCACGTCCACGACCCAGGTAATCCCGAACTGATCCCGCAACATGCCGTACAGCGGTGCCCACTGCGCTGGCGCGAGCGGCTGCACGATGGTCGCGCCATGGAAGAGCTTTTCCCAGAACGCGGTGATCTCTTGGGCCGTCTCACCACGGAGCGAGAGGAAAAAGGCGTTCTCGCCTTGGTTCCACGGCAGACGCGCTGGCACGTCATACGCCATCACGCGGAAGCCGTTTTCGGCGACCACTTGGCCCCACATCACCTGCTCGGCCTCGGACGGCTCCTGCACGTTGCCAGCATCGTTGTAGGTGATGACGGCCATATCGCCGCCGAAAATGGACTGGTAGAACGCGAGCGCCTGGCGGGCGTCGCCGCGAAAGTTCAGGTGAGTCACTGCATTGACGGACATCGGGATCTCCTTGGAGTGCATGGCAAAGTCAAACGCCGATGTGGCGCGTGGCCTACAATGCCTCCGCTGTAATGTGGTGTTGGTCGGCTTGTCGTGCCGACATTCACACTATAACCGGGGTCAGTGACAGCAGTATGTCAGCAGCTATTCCTCGTCGCCATACATCGCGGAAATTGCCTTGGCTTCCACCACCAGCCGTCGTTGCAGCGCGGGTGGGTCTAGCACGCGGACGTTGCTGCCCCACCCCAAGAGCCATTGCACGACCTCATCCAGGTGGCGTGCTCGCAGTGTGACCAGCAAGCCATCCCCCCGCGTCTCGGTGGCGGCGATGAACGGGAAACGCTCTTCCTGCACCCAACGCGCGACCGCTGGCGCGAACACGACCTGGGCGCTGAAAGGGTGGTCGGCGGTCGGCACCGCACCGCTCGGAATGACGAAATCCGCTGGGCGGGTGAAGGTTTGGGCGGTGACGGTGAGGTCGCCCATGCGGTCGAGGCGAAAATGGCGCTGCGCCTGGCGCAGTTGACAATAGGCGATGAGATACCACGTGCTGCTGATGTGGGCCAGCCCATAGGGATCGGCGGCACGTTGCGTCGGGGGAAGCTGGGGCGACGTGGTCGTGCGAGCGTGGTAGGTGAAGCTGACCGTTTGCCGGTCGATGATGGCACGGCGCAGTCGTTGCAAGTGCGCGGCCTCATCGCTCCGCTCGGGCAAGCTGATGCCGACGAAGGCGAGGCTCTGGCGCAAATCGCGCACCTGTGCTTGCGCGGCGCGGGGCAGCACGCCCTCGATCTTGCGGCTGGCGCTCTGTGCCGCCGCGCGATATTGCGCGTCGAACGCGCGCTCGATATACGTGCCGCCGAGCAAGAGGGTCGTCGCTTCCTCGGCGGAGAAGTTGAGCGGCGGAAGGAAGTAGCCCTGCATGAGGGCATAGCCACGCCCCGGCACAGAGACCAGTGGCACGCCCGCCTGGCCCAACGCCTGGATGTCACGGTAGATCGTGCGCTGGCACGTCTCAAAGGTCGCCGCCAAATCTGCGGCGCGCAACGTACCCTTCCCTTGTAATTCCAAAACGATGGCGAGCAAGCGGTCGGTGCGATTCATGGCCCTCTCTTCCTCGCCACGTCGGTGGATGTCGCCCCCCAAAATGTCGTGGCCCCTAGCAGCACGCTGCGCTACGGTTTTTTCGCCAGGTCGGCGCGGGCCTTGTCGGCGGCGTGACGCAGCACGGCGGGGGCACCCTGCAAGACGGGCTTGCCGTGCCCAAAGACCAGCGCATCCACATCGGTGTCCGCGATGGCGATGGCGGTGCGGTTGGCCATGGCGGTGTCGTCATTCACCGCGTCGAATGAGACGAGCGGCGTGCCCGTCGCGTTGTTGAGCGCATCGCCCAGGATGAAGAGGCGGCGCGACGGCAGCAGCAGCGCGCAGTGCCCCATGGTGTGCCCCGGCGTCAGCACCACGCGCAGTTCCCCGAGGTCGCCCAGGTCGATGCTCTGCCCATCGGCGAGCACATCATCCACCGGGCAGGGTCGCCAGGGAAAGAGCAGCGGCACCATCGCGCGCATCGCCACACCCGCCGCGCCCTTGGGGTAAGCATTCGGCACGGAACCATCGATCTGCGGGATGTCGAGCGGATGCGCGAAGACGCGAGCGCGGGTGGCCTCGCGCAGCCCCCGCGCGCCGCCGATGTGGTCGAAGTGGCGATGCGTCAGGATGATGCGCCGCACTTCATCGGGTCGCCGCCCGATCTGGGTCAGGTAGCGCAGCACCGTCCGGTCAAAGTGCC
>JBBQSR010000296.1:0-5353 GCA_038234855.1 Ktedonobacterales bacterium
CATCGTCCAAACGCGAGTTCGTGTCGATGAGCACGGTGGCGATGATGGTCAGGCTGCCGCCTTCCTCGATGTTGCGCGCGGCACCAAAGAAGCGTTTCGGCGGGTAGAGCGCCGCCGGGTCCAGGCCGCCCGAGAGCGTGCGCCCCGAGTTGGGCATGGTCAGGTTATACGCGCGGCCCAGGCGGGTGAGGCTGTCGAGCAAAATCACTACGTCGCGGCCCGACTCGACCAGCCGCTTGGCGCGTTCCAGCACCATCTCGGCGACGCGCGTGTGCGTCTCGGTGGGTTCGTCAAAGGTCGCGCTGACGACCTCGGCCTTGACGGAGCGCCGCATGTCGGTCACTTCCTCGGGCCGCTCGGCGATGAGCGCGATGATCAGATGCACATCGGGATGGTTCAGGGCGATGGCATTCGCGACATTTTTGAGCAAGATCGTCTTGCCCGCCTTGGGCGGCGCGACGATGAGGGCGCGCTGGCCGCGACCGATGGGCGCGAGCAGATTGATCAGCCGCCCCGTCGTGTTGCCCGGATCGGTTTCCAGATTAAACATCTTGTCGGGGAAGATCGGCGTCAGCGACTCGAAATGGGGGCGGCGCTTGGCGATCTCGGGGTCCATGCCGTTGACGGATTCAACGCGCAACAGCCCGTAGTACTTCTCGCTCTCTTTGGGGGGCCGCACCTGGCCCGACACCATGTCGCCCGCGCGCAAACCAAAGCGGCGGATCTGCGACTGCGAGACGTACACGTCCATGTTGCCCGGCATGAACCGCTCTTGGCGCAAAAAGCCGAAACCGTCATCCACGATTTCGAGCAAGCCCGAACTGAAGATCGTCCCTTGCTGCTCGCTGTGCACTTGCAGCAGGCGAAACATGAGGTCTTGCCGTTTGAGCGAGGTATAGCCTGAAAGGTCCAATTCACGCGCCAGCTCGCGCAGTTCTTCGAGTGTCTTGCCCTCTAGCTCCGTGATATTCACATGCCGGGGACGGGGATTAGGGGTATAGGTGGTGGGTTCTCGCGTGGTCAAAGTCATAACGACCGCCCGCTCCTCTCCTGAGTGGAAAGATGAAATGTTGGGTGTTGATGGGGTGTGAGATATGGTGGATAGGAACACGCAACCACAGGGACGCGGCGGTGCACACGCGCCGACAGCCACAAAGGAGGGGTACGCAACCAATCTCTGACACACCAAGGGTGTCAGAATCTCAGGTGGGTGATGTCCTCAGCGCGGCGAAGGGTGTCGGTGAGGTTGCTACGCTCACGACGGATGGCCGCGAAGGAATGGTGAATATGCAGCGTGTACCCAAGTAGTGCTATAGCACGCTGCACAGAGGGGGTGCGACGGAGTGACGCTCAGCGGCCTTGCCAGGCGATTGTCTGCACCGCTTTTACATCCACTATAGCATATTTCCGCGCATCTTGCAAGGGGGCCTGACGAACGGCCCGTTTGGCGGCGCGGTGCTGCGCGAACGCTTCGTCACGCAGGCGCGGCCACACGGCCTCGCCCCACGTTTCGAGCAAATGCTCGGTGTAGCCCAGGCCGCGCCGCGTCAGTTCGTGGCCGACGGCACCATGCGCGTGCGCGTGGCGTTGCTGGCGTGGCAGCGGCGAACCGAACCCCTGCCCATAGTGCACGATCTCGTGAGCTAGCACCGCGATGTAGATGTCGTGCGGCACCGCCGGGTGGCGCAACAGCGGATTCACCCCGATCTCGGTCCACCGCTCATCGAGCGCCATGCGGATGCGCGCGAGCCGCCACTTCCAGGGGAAGGCGTAGCCGACCACCAGGGCATTCGGACGGGGCACGTCGGCGAAGTAGCCGCGCCACAGGTCATCCACCAGGCGGGCGATGGGCCGATCAGCATCCGTGATGGGCCGCGCGGGGCTATGCCAGGGTGCGGGGGCCGGGGCGTGCATGGTGCGGTTCCTCCATTCATGCTTTAAGAAACGAGATCCGCGATGACGACCAACCGCGCGGAATCGACCCCAAAGGGATAGCAGGTCAGCAGGGTCAGCGTCGCCGTCGTCGTGTTGTCGAGCACCGCCAGCGCGTCGGGCGCGACGATGCGCAGTTCGCGGACGCGGTATGCAGACGTTCCACTTGCCGTCTGGACCACGATTGTATCATGTACCCCAAGACTGTCAAGATGCCGAAACATCGTTCCCGCATGGGAATACAACACACTGTTGCCCACCGCCCCCGGATACGCTGAATAGATGAAATGCGTCACATTTTCGCCGGGGGCCACGACCATCCAGCCATCCACCAACCCGCGTTCCACGATGGGCGCGTTGACGTGGATCTTGGGGATGATGAGCCGCAGCTTGGTGTGCGCGTCCATCGGCTGTGCCGCGTAGCTGGTGATGGACGCGTTGAATTGCTGAAACATCGCGGCGGGGCTATTCGGCACGGGCGTCGCCGTCCCCGTGCCAGACGCCCCCGCGCTCCCCCCCGACGGTGGCCGCCCCAGCCACGTCAGCACTTGGCGCGTCCCCGCAGGATTCAGCCGTGTGAAGGCGAGGCCGCCCCCGACCCCCACGATCAGCGCGCCGACGAGCAGGGCGAGCACGACGCGCTTGCCCTTCGCGGGGCGCTTCTGCGTCTGCGCCGCCTTGGGACGGCTCGGTTGCTTCGTGGCCATAAATGGAAGGCTCCTTCGTGTGAGCGCCTTCCGTGCGGCGTGGGTTGGGGCTAATGCAACCGGATCGGCACCCCATAGCGTGCCGTCGCGCGCAGCCCGGCTTGCAGATGCACCAAGCGTTTGCGGGTGACGCGCAGCCAGGCCTCGCCCGCCTCCATCAGCAGGGCGTCTTGCGTCAGCACCGCGCGCAGCCGGGCCTCACTAGCCGTGCGCGCGGTGGGGGCCAGGGACTCCATCGTGGTCAGGCACGTGTCGATGAGCGGGCCGCGCGCCCGTACCAGCCCAGCGAAGGTGGTGATGTCTTCACCCAGCAGGGCGGTCTGCATCGCCGCCGTCAGCATCTCTAATTCCGTTATGTGGGCGTCCAATGGTTCCATCACTTGCGCACCTCGATGCCGACGCCATCCGCGTTGCCGGGTGCCCCGGTCTGCTCGACACTGGCGATGGCCTGCCGCCACGTATCGGCCAGCGCGATGAAATGGGCGATCACCTCGTCGAGCGGCGCCGTGTCTTTGTCGATGTTGGCCGCGACCAGGAGCAGCAGGCAGTATTGATAAATCCGGCGCAGGTTCACCGAGATCTCCCCGGCGCGGTCATCCAGCGTCGCGTCGAGTTCGGCGATGATGTCTTGGGCGCGGCACAGCGCGTTATGGGTCGTCTCGTAGTCGCGCTCGATCAGCGCGGTGCGGGCACGGCGGCTAAAGCGCACCACGCCGTCATACAACATCACCACCAGTTGCCCCGGCGAAACGGTCTGGGCCTGGGTCTGTTGATATTGCTGCTGGGCGCGGGTCGCCTTGGCGCGGGCGAGCGCGGCCTGGGCGTTGCTCATCGCTGTCGTCATGTGGTGGATGCTCCTTGCGGTGGTCTTCCCCGAACATGCGGGTCCGTCATCATCGTTCATCGGCACATCTCGCGTGGTGTTACAGGGTCGCACCCCCACGCCTCAGCAAAGTGGGGACTTTCGCCCATAGCCGCTCGTCCCTCACTGTTCCTACAATAACTGTGCACGAAACGATTGACACGCGTGGTGGCGACCCAACGGGGCCAGGGACGCGGCGAGGGAGGGCACATGATCGAACTGACGCGTTTTGATGGCACACGCTTCTATGTCAATGTCGATTTCATTGAATTCGTCGAGGCGACGCCCGACACGGTGGTGTCACTGATCGACCACAAGAAACTTTTGGTTCGGGAACTCGCGGCGGAGGTCATCGCGCGGATGCTGGCCTATCACCGCCAGATCGGCGGGCGCTCGTCGGCGGGCGTCGTCAGCCTGGTGCAGCGCGTGCAAGAGCAAGGGGCCGCGCGGGCGGCGGAACTCGACCGTGAGACGGGGGAATAACGCGAGATGGACCTCTCAACACTCATCGGCCTGGGCGTGGCGTTCGGGTCCGTCATCGTCGCGCTGCTGATGGAGGGTGGCTCGCCCACCGCCCTCATCGCGCCATCGGCGATGTTGATCGTCTTTGGCGGCACCATCGGGGCCATCCTCATCGGTTATCCGCTGGCGGCGGTCACCAAGCTGCCCGTGCTCTTTGGCATCGCGATGAAGAAGCAGGACTATGATGAACATGGGATCATCGAGCGTTTCGTCGCCCTCGCCGAGAAAGCGCGCAAAAATGGCCTGCTCTCGTTGGAAAGCGAAGCGCAAGAGGTAAACGACCCCTTCGTCAAGCAAGCGATCATGATGGCCGTCGATGGCACCGATGCCGAGACGCTCAAGGGTATCCTTGAAAATCAAATCGATAGTCTGGGCGAGCGGCACGAAGTGCTCTTTGGCATGCTCGAAGCCATGGGCGGCTTCGCGCCGACGATGGGCATCATTGGGACTGTCATGGGGCTGGTGCACGTACTCAGCGACCTATCAGACCCCAACTCGCTCGGCCCAAAGATCGCGGTGGCCTTCATCGCGACGCTGTGGGGCGTCTTGACGGCGAATCTGTTGTGGATTCCAATGGGCAGCAAGCTCAAACGCAAGAGCCACGACGAAGTCTTTTATCGCTGCATCGCCATCGAGGGCATCTTGGCAGTGCAGTCGGGGGAAAATCCGCGCGTGGTGCGGCAAAAATTGGAGGGCATGGTGGCGAAGGCGAAAAACGCGAAGGGCGCAGCCGCAGAGAGTGGCAACGAGGGCGCTGCCGAGAAGGCGGCATAACCCATGGCAGAGCAGAATCCCGACGAGATCAGCGGCGACGAACTCGACGCGCTCATGGCGCAGTTTGGCGACGGCGCGGCGGCGAGCGCCCCCGCCAGCGAGGCCGCGCCACCAGTAATGGCGAGCGCGCCACCAGCGGCCAGCGCGGCAGACAGCGGTGGGCTGAGTGACGAGGTCAGCGCCGATGAATTGGCCGCGCTGGGCATCGAAGTGACCTCATCGGTGCCACCCCCGCCCAAGGCGGCACCTCCACCGGCACCGGCAGCGCCGCCGCCCGCACCCCCCAAGGCGGCCAACCCCGAGGCGAAGCTGCCCCACCTCACCGCTGAGGACCACGTGACGCCCGACGCGGGCATTGGCCTGCTGATGGATGTGCCGCTGCGCGTCAGCATCGAACTGGGGCGCATCAGCATGACGCTGCAACAGGTGCTGGCGCTGGGGCGTGGCTCCATCGTCGAACTTGAGCGGCTGGCGGGTGAGCCAGTCGACATCCTGGTGAATGACAAGGTGATCGGGCGGGGCGAGGTGGTGGTCATCGACGAATATTTCGGCGTCA
>JBBQSR010000297.1:0-5339 GCA_038234855.1 Ktedonobacterales bacterium
TGCACGCGGATTTCTCGTTTCACGCGGATTTCGACCCCAAAGGACGCCTCTTCGATCCGGCGTTGGGCGGCGGCGCGCTGCTGGATGCCGGGATCTACCCCGTCTCGATGGCCTCGATGATCCTGGGGCGACCGAGCGAAATCGTCAGCAAAACCCGCTTTGGCACGACGGGCGTCGATGAAGAAACGGCCATCCTCCAACGGTATCCGCGGGGGCAACTGGCCGTGCTGACCACCGCCACGCAGAGCAGCGCCCCGCAAGAGGTGTTGGTTCGCGGGACGGGGGGCTACATCCGCCTGACGAATTGGTTGGGGGGCACGCACATGACGATCACGCGTCAGGGGCAGCCCGACGAGCAGATCGACCTGCCACTGACGGGCAACGGCTATAACTACGAGGCCGCTGAGGTCATGCGCTGTCTGCGGGCGGGCCTCACCGAAAGCCCGATCATGCCGCTGGATGAGTCACTCGCCCTCATGCAGAATCTGGACGCGATTCGCGCGCCCTGGGGACTGCGCTACCCCAGCGAGTAGGGTACGGCGACGTAGCCACATGAAGCGGCTGGGGTGCGCGATGGCATCCCCCAGACCCGCAGGTGAGCCGCCACGGTGAAATGCCGACTGCCCGCTGTCGCGCCTCAGGCGCACGACAGCGGGCAGTCTCTGCGATGAACTCAGCGGCTAGGGGTGCGTCCAGGTGTAGGTCCCCGAGTCATATTGGGTGCCACTTTTCTGGTACGTGAAAGAAAAGGTCAGCGTTTGCCCCGCGCTGATGCCGCCGACGCTATATTCCCACCGCGCCGTGCCGCCGTTGTACGTCATATAGACGTTCTGTTGCGTCTGACCGGTGACGGTGTAGTGGATGATCACATAGCCCGCCGTCCAGCCGCACGGCTGGAACACTGGGAGCGCCGTCGTCGTGCCCGTGCTCGCCACGCCGACGGTGAAATTCCCGGTGCAGGCGGCGGGGGTGGGCGTGGGCGTCGCGCTGCCTCCACCGCCATCCGTCCAAGAATACGTCGACGTGTCATATTGGGTGCCGGTATTGTAGGTGTAGGAATAGCTCACGGAGGTGCCAGCCGCGAACCCCCCTGCCGTATATTCCCACCGCGCTGTACTGCTGTTATAGGTCATGGTGACGTTCTGTTGCCCCTGACCCGCGATGGTGTAATGCACGATGGCATAGCTGGCCGTCGCGCTGGGCTTGAACCAGAACTGCGCCTGGCTGGACCCCACCGCGCTCACCCCCTGGGTGAAGCCATTGCCCCCGCCGGAGGGCGAGGTCGCGGTCGCGGTGGGCGGGGGACCGCCGCCACCAGCGGTGAAGACGTGCACATAGTCCACCAGCATCGGCGCGCCGGACTGTGTCGCCCCGGTCGGCCCACCCCCAAAGGCGGATGGGAACCCGCCCCCCATGGCGACATTGAGGATGACGAAGAAGCTGTGATCGACCGCGTTGGCCCACGTCGTGGCGTCGACCTGGTTGGCATTCACGGTGAAGAAATTGTTGCCGTCCAGATACCAGCGGATCTGTTCGGGGGCGACACTGCGGTCGATCTCGACGCGATAGGTGTGGAAGGCCGTTTGCAGGCCCCCCGTCGCGCGTTGGCCGCTGCCGATGCCCGTTGTTTCATTGCACGGTCCCCCGGAACCGACACCGCAGTGGAGCGTGCCAAACTCGGAACTCAGCCCATTGATGTCTTCCATGATGTCCACTTCGCCGATGCCGGGCCAGTTGGTGTAGACGCCCCGGAACGCTGAGCCGAGCATCCAAAAGGCGGGCCAATAGCCAGCGGCGGCGGCACCGCTGACGTTGGGCTGCTGTAGCGACGCCTCCACGGCCAACGCGCCGCCGGCAGGGGGGGCGAAGTTCGCCAGTTGCGTCTCGATGCGCCCCGAGGTCCAGTTGCCGTTGCCATCGCGGATCGGCTTGATAGCCAGGTGACCCGCGCCGTCCAGGTAGACATTCGCCGTGCTGTTCGTGTTCGACTCGACCTCGCCCGTGCCCCAGTTATTCGGGCAGCCCGCGCAGCCATAACCCGTGCCCAGATCATAGAGCCAATTCGCCGAACTGGGGGCCGAGCCACCATTGCCGGTGAAATCATCGCCCCAGATTTGCGTCCACGAGGCCGCGTGGGCCTGGGGATGTGCCCCGAAACTCAGCACGCCAACCACACTGATCGCCAGGGCGCACAGCGCCAGCGCCAGCACGCGCAGCGTCGTCCGCATGCGACGGGGAGTCGTCTTGTCTCTGTGTGCAAACAGCCGCATTGCCTGTTCCTTTCCCTATATCACAGGTTGTCAGCATACCTTGGCCCTTCATTGGACCGCTGACAACAACGTTGACTGAGGCAGCCACGCGGGCCGCTCCCGCTGGCCGTCTCCCGATCCTCCCTTCATCAGTGATTCGTGGCATCTATCTAGCAAGGGACGGTATGCTGCCCCTGTACCAGCGTGTTATATAAGGAAGTAGTGTTAGCGCACCCCCAGAAAAAAAAGACAAAACAATCCCTCGACAACGAAACAGGCGTTGCCGTGTCAAAGAGCGTGTTATGTGATGTCGCGCTCGCGGGCTAGGGCGAACGAATGGGGCTGGGGGTGCGGCTGGATGCGCGCACCACCAGCGATGTCGGCAAATGGATGCGGATGGGCGACACCGCGCCATTGGCGGTGCCTGGGTGCGCGTCCAGCAGGTCCACCAACACGGCTACGGCCCTGCGCCCCATCTCGGTGAAGGGCTGATGCACCGTCGTCAGGGGCGGCTGCATGTACGCCGCCAAGATGTGGTCATCAAAGCCCACCAGGGCGATGTCTTCAGGGATGCGCACACCACGCTGGGTCGCGGCCTCTAGCACGCCATAGGCCATCTGATCGTTGGCGGCGAAGATCGCGCTGGGCCAGTCGGCCCGGTCGCGGTCAAACAGGTCCCAGGCGAGCTGCCGCCCACTTTCGATCTCGAAATCGCCCTGCAAGACCAAGGCGGGATCAGGGGTGAGGCCATGGTCCGCCAGGGCGTGACGATAGCCCTCATAACGTTCCACGGCGCAGTGATAGGTGCGGGGGCCGACGATGTGCGCGATGCGCTGGTGCCCCAGTTCCAGCAGATGCCGCGTGGCCTGATAGGCGCTGGCGACGTTATCTACCCCGACCCAGGGGATGTCGCCCGGCGCTTCCTGGTCATCGATCAGCACCAACGGCAAGCCAGATTGATGTAGCCCCTTGAGGTGCGGCGCGAGCGCCCCCGGCAAGATGGCCAACAACCCCGAAACCATGCGCAGCGCCAAGATGCGATCGAGCACATCCGAATGATCGCGCTCGAAGTTGATGCTGTATAGCACGATCTCGTAGCTGGAATCTTCGATGTGCTCGGCGACGCCGCGCATGATCTGCGAGATGCCCGGCCAGGTGAGGGGCGGAGCCAGCACGCCGATGAGGGGGTTGCGCCCACCGGCCAGGCCCGTCGCGGTGACGTTGGGGACGAACCCATATGCCTGGACGATCTGGAGGACGCGGTCACGCAAGACCGGGGCGACCGAGGGGTTGTGGTTCAAGACGCGCGAAACGGTCGCTTTGGAAACCTTCGCCAGGCGAGCGATATCCTGAATGGTCAGCTTCTCACCCATGGCCGAAGTCCCTTCTGCCCTGTCTGCCTTCCGCTCACGAAGGAAGGATGCACTTCACCGCCTCATCGTATGCTGCACGTAGACCAGAGAAACCGGTTTCTGGCAAGGGGTTTTACGGAGAATTCTCGTTTTTCCGCTCACGGTCATTGAACCTACAACGACTTACGCGGGCGGCGAGGTTGGCACCGCCAGCCTACTCGCCTTCATCGGCTTTCAGCAGCGCCAGCACCTTGGGGTCCAGGTGCGAGGACTGCTTGGCGGTGGGGAAGCTGCTGTCGCGTGCGGCGGCGACATAGCCCTCGATGGCGGTCTTGATGGCGATGCCGACCTCGCCAAAGCGGCGGGTGTGGCGCGGGGTGAAGTCGGGGTTCAGCCCCAAGATGTCGTGCAGCACCTGCACCTCGCCGTCGCAGTACGGCCCCGCGCCGATGCCGATGGTGGGGATGCTGATGCGCTCGCTGATGTACGCGGCCAATTCCTGCGGCACCAGTTCCAGCACGATGGCGAAGGCCCCCGCCTCTTCTAATGCTTGAGCGTCGCGGATGATCTGCGCGGCGCTTTCCTCCGTCTTGCCCTGCACGCGGAAGCCGCCGAAGACATTGAACGATTGCGGGGTCATGCCCAGGTGGCCCATCACGGGGATGCCGCAGCGCACGATGCTGGCGACCGTGTCGGCCATCCATTCGCCGCCCTCCAGCTTCACCGCCTGGCAGCTGGTTTCTTGCATCAGCCGCCCCGCGTTGCGGATGGCCTCTTCGATGCTCACCTGATAGGTCATGAAGGGCATATCCGCTACGACCAGCGCCGTCTTGGTCCCGCGCACGACGGCTTTCGTGTGATGGATGATGTCACCCAACGTGACGGGGATGGTCGAATCATTCCCCAGCATCGTCATCCCCAGGCTATCGCCGACCAGGATGAGGTTGATGCCAGCGGCCTCGACTAGCGCCGCCATACTGTAGTCGTAGGCCGTCAGCATGACGATGCGTTCGCCGTTGGCCTTCATCGCCATGATCTCGTTGATGTTGACGCGCATGATGGTCCGCCCCTTTTCATGGTCCTTTGTGGGATGATTCGTCGCCGTCGTGGCCGTTCAGGCCAACAGCGGCAGGATCTCGGTTTGTGCGGGAACGCCCGTCACCTCGATGGTGTCATCGAGGATCAGCACATTCACCTCGGTGCGGACGCCGATGTCGGGCAGGTAGATGCCTGGCTCGACCGAGCAGCAGGTGTTTGGTAGCAACAGACGGTCGTCGTGCGTTTCGAGATTGTCCAGGTTCGCGCCGTTACCGTGTACCACCATGCCGATGTTGTGGCCGGTGCGGTGGACGAAGTTCGCGCCATAGCCCGCCTGGGCCACGATGGCGCGCACATGATCATCGACCTCGTAGCCCATGATGGGCTGTTTGGCCGCGACGCGCTCGCGCAGGAAGGCTAGCCCAGCGTCGCGGGCATCGCGGATGATGGCGAAGAGGTCGGCGGCGCGCTGCGGCACCTGATCGCCCAGGAAGCTCATCCAGGTATAATCCGCGATGATGCTGTCGGGGATGGCCGCGTCGCGCCCGGTGAAGTCGAGCAGCAGCAGGTCGCCGCGCCGCACGGGCAGCGCGTCGGCGCGGTTCGTCTCGTAGTGGGGATCGCCCGCGTGGGCATTCACCGCGACGATGTGGCCGTGCTCGAAGGTCAATCCCTGCTGGCGCGTCAGTTCGTCGAAGCG
>JBBQSR010000298.1:0-5331 GCA_038234855.1 Ktedonobacterales bacterium
GTCGCGTGCCGCCGCGACGCCCGCCGATCCCGCGCCGATGATGGCGACCCGCTTGTCGGGCTTGGTGATGACGGGGCGCTCGGGCAGGTGGCGATATTCGCGGTGGTCGTGCGAGGCGCGCTTCAGCCAACAGATGGCGACGGGTTGGCCGTCGATCTTGTTGCGGCGGCAGACCGGCTCGCAGGGGCGGGCACAGGTGCGGCCCAGCACGCCCGGCGTCACATTGCAGCGGCGATTGATGAGGTACGCTTCGTCGAAGCGCCCCTGTGAAATGAGGCCGATGTAGGTCGAGACGTCCGTGTGGGCGGGACAGCCCACCTGGCAGGGGATGTTCGTCTTATACCAATCTGGCTCAGCGATCATCGACTGATACAGCAAATCCTGGTTCTGGAGTGGCTCGCTCAATGGGATGTCCCACCCTTTCTGGACGGTGAGGGGATCGCGCTGATAATGCATGTTCATTATAGCATGCCGCGCGCGTGGGGGGCCATGTCGCCAGGGTCGCATGGCTTCCCCAGCGCCCCTTCCCGCAAAGTGTCCCACTTTTCCTGACAGGGCGAAAATGGTAGATCGGTGAAAGAAGACAGCGCACCCCCACATTTGGGCTTCCCACTGTCTCATTTCCCCCCCATCGCGCGTTATATAGGATAGAGACCACGACACCGCGCGCCAGATGACCACTCGCTCGATGCCCCACCGTGATGATAAATGGGCTAATGGCTATTGCGCGTTTCTTGGCGGCTTGGTATAATGACGGTATACGGGTAAACATTCAGCGCCCATCGTCCGATCACTCAGGAGAACATCCATCCATGAGCACTCCATCCGAGACGCCGCAAGGATCGCCGAGCCGTTCCCTGCGCTGGGTGGCCATATTGGCCGCCACCCTGGTCGTCGTTTTCGCCCTTGTCTTCGCGCGTTTCGCGCTCTTTGGCGGCAAGGGGTCGTCAGAGGGTCCCGGCGGCATCGCCAGCCTGGGCCAACCCTCGGCGGTCGCCACCGCGACGCAGGGCAGCGGCAGCACGGGCGGCACGGGTGGCACGGCGGTCGCTGGTCAGACGCCTGTCATGACGCCCATCATCCCTGGCTACCCCGCCCCTAACCTCATCTCAGCCCAAGAGCAAAAATATCTAGATCAAGCGCCATCACAATACGGCAAGCAAGAAAGCAAGATCATCTACGTCTCGCTGACAGGCCAGTTCATCCAAGCCATCGAGAACGGCAAGCTCATCCGTTGGGAATACGTCACGACGGGCAAAGGCGAACTGCCCACGCCTTCTGGTTTCTTTCAAGTGCAATTCAAGGATAGCCCTCTGACGTTCCTCCCTGGTTCAAAGGATCCAAAGTCGGAGTTCTTCGGTTATCCGAGCAAAGTGCAATATGGTTTGTACTTTGCTGACGACGGTTACTACATCCATGATACCTGGTGGCGCACTGTCTATGGTCCTGGCAACGAATACCCCCATTACGATTCTGGCCGTGGGGAAGGTTCGGATGGTAGCCATGGCTGCGTGAACACGCCGCTAGAAATGGTCGCTTTCCTTTACCAGTGGGCACCAGTGAATACACCGGTCATCATCATGCCGTAAGGGCGAATGGATGGCACGAACCGCCGTGGTCGCGCGCTCTCACGCGACCACGGCGGTTCGCTGTACGGGTGGGGCGGCGGCGCTGGTCGGGGAGGATGAAGGGCGGCGGATATGGCCGTGTCCATTGCCCCGACAGCATTGGCTGCCCGCTGTGTGGTGGCAGACTCGCCCGTGTGCCTTGGGATGGGTGCAAGACCAACACGTCATTCCCGGTAGACTCCCCTTTCATACGGGGCCATTTTCTCCAATGCGAGAGCGCGTAACGCGCCATCGTGCGGGCAAATGGGGGGCATAGCTATTTTGCTTAGACCCCCTAGGCAAGTGAACAGGGGATATGTTACAGTAGAGGGGTCCCGCAGCCAAACGACACGTGATGCCAGCGGGACGATGGGAAATGTCGGGGGAACGCGTATCATGCAGGTGCCTTTGGGTGCTACAACCATTCCCCCATGGAGGCAGAGTGCGCATGGGGTGGAATGACCTGATCGGCACGCCCTTTGGCGATGGTGAGCAGCAATATCGCATCGAAGCGGAGATCGCGCGGGGCGGCATGTCGCGTGTCTTCCGCGCGCGCGACCTGGGGCAAGAGCGCGATATCGCCCTCAAGATCATGTCCCTCGGCGGCGATAGTGGCGATGGTCCCACCTTCACCAAACGCTTTGAGCACGAAGCGCATGCCGTCGAGCGGCTCGATCACCCCAACATCGTCAAGGTGTATACCACGGGGCGCACCGATGAATTCGTCTACATCGCCATGCAATTGGTCCTGGGTGGCACGTTTCGCCAAAAACTGGGACGCCCCATGCCCATCGCCGATGCCTGCTTCCAAATGATCCAGATGGCCAAGGCGCTGCACCATGCCCATATGCACCACGTCATCCACCGCGATGTCAAGCCCGCCAACATGCTCATCGACGACCGCGACCCATCGCATCTGCTGCTGGCGGATTTCGGCATCGCCAAGATCATGGGGCAAAAGGGTGTGACGAAGACCGGCACCGCCGTCGGCACCCCCGAATATATGGCCCCCGAGCAAGCGAAAGGCGAAGAGATCGATCCCCGCGCCGACATCTATGGGTTGGCATGCGTGCTCTACGAGGCACTGGCGGGCCGCCCACCCTTCGTGGGGCCGACCGCGCTCTCGATCTGCTATCAGCACGTGCATACGCGACCCGCTTACATCCGGGGCTTTAACCCCGAGGTGCCCCGTTCGCTGGCCCTCGTCATCGAGCAAGCACTCGCCAAGAATCCGCGTGACCGCTTCAACACCGCCGAAGATTTCGCCAATGCGCTGTATCCCTTCACCGAATCCGATGGACGGAGCATCCTCACGGCGGTCACGGGGGGGCTCGATCTGCGCGGGACGCCTGTACCCGAGGACGCGGCGGATGTCGCGGAGTTCGCCGCCGCACCCATCGCAGAAGCCCTCGTCACGGCCAACTCCGCGCCCGGCGAATTGAACCTGCGCGTGAACGAACCTGCCGCTATGCTCGACCTCTCGACCCTCGGCACGCGCCCAGCCTCCGTGCCCTTACCGCCCGAGGAAGACGAGACGACGCAACAAACCCAGGAACTCGCGCCTGTCACCCCCCTCTCGCGCCCACGCCACACCCGCCCCGTGCAGCCGCCCAGCGTGCGCCTAAAGAGCCGCCCCGTCACCCGCCCCCAGGACGCCGATGTCGCGACGCCGCTGGGCGGCTATGGGCTAGACGATGTGGCGCGCCTCGCGACCGTGCAGTCGCCCGCGACGCCACCCGCCACCGCGCGTGTCACCGCTCCGCCGCCCCCGACTATGCCGACCAAGGCGACGCGCATCTTGGAAAGCACCTCGCAGCCATCGCGGATTCGCTTGATCATCGTGATCCTCGCGGCGTTGCTGATCGGCCTGCTGACCCTGTGGGTGATCTCGCGCGTGCGTGTGGGCAGCAGCGGCTCGACGGCGGCCTTGGCGACGCCACAGGCGACCACGGCTCCCGCTGTCACCCCATCGCCGCTAGCGACGCCACAACCCACCCTACAGCCAACGCCGCAAGTGACGACGACCCCTGCGACGCAACCCACTACATCGCCTGGGAACGCAGCAGCTATTGTGACAGCGGCAACGATTACGCTTACCGCTGATGCTACCTGTAGTGCGGCAAAGAATCGGTCAAGCGTCCCCCTAAACACACAATTCATCATCAATGCTTGTGAGCAAAGCGGTCATGTTGAGGCAACCATCAATGTCATCATCAAGGATAGCAATAATTCTCCAATCGAACAGGCATTTTTCATCGATCAGAATGGCAGTGGAGGTGGGTTTGCAATCAAACCTAATCCTTTGCATACCTCCGGGAATTACACGGCTGTGGTTCAGTGGAATGGTGCGACTGCGCGAACAATTTCTTTCACCGTTAAATAGCCCTGGGCTAGAGCGTGCAGCAGTTCAGTGTTGTCGGCGTCGACGTGGCACCTTTTGGTCTCGTCGAGCCAATCTGTTCTGCTGGCTGGGATACTCTACGATTCCGCATGACAGACGTTCTTTCTAGTAAGCACCCTTTTGCTGCGCTCCCTGCTACGTCCATCCCTTGACCCACTCGCATATAATCATGATGAGCGACAAAGGGGTCCTGCGCGCAGGGGAGCGGATGCCTCTGCGATTTTTTTATGGCAATCGAGGGACGACCGAATGTTGATATTCATGCGCTCCACGGCCACCACGGCCCAGCGCGCCGAACTGCGGCATGCCCTGGCGGCGGAGGGCGCGCGTGGGCCGATGGGCACGTTGCCGTTGGGGTCGGGCGAGGTCATCGGGGTAGAGGCCAGCGCCATGACGCCCGCCGCCCGCGCCCGCATCGCCGCGCTGCCCGCCGTGGCGCGCGTCATCCCCGTCACCACGGCGTATAAGCTGGCCAGCCGCGCCGCCAGCGACACCCCGACGGTGGTGCAGGTGGGCGCGGTGCGCATCGGTGGCGGCGGTGTGCCCCCCGTCATCGCTGGCCCCTGCTCCGTCGAGAATGAAGAGCAGATCGTTGAATCCGCTGTAGCCGCCAAGGCGGCGGGCGCGGTGATGCTGCGTGGTGGGGCTTTCAAGCCGCGCACCTCGCCCTATACCTTCCAGGGGCTAGGCATCGCTGGGCTGCGGATGCTGGCACGGGCGCGCGAGCTGACGGGGCTGCCCATCGTCACGGAGGTGATGGAGCCGAACCTGGTCGATGTCGTCAGCGAATATGCCGATATGCTGCAAATCGGCGCACGCAACATGCAGACTTACGCGCTGTTGGTCGCCGCCGGGCACTCTGGCAAGCCCATTTTGCTGAAGCGTGGCCCGTCCTCCACCATCGAGGAATGGCTGCTGGCGGCGGAATACATCCTCACGACGGTCAACCCCCATGTGGTGATGTGCGAGCGCGGCATCCGCAGCTTCGACCCCATGACGCGCAACGTGCTGGATGTCACCGCCGTGCCGCTGCTGCGTGCCTTGACGCATCTGCCCCTCGTCATCGATCCCAGCCATGGCACCGGGCGACGCGATCTGGTGGCCCCCATGGCGCTGGCGGGCGTCGCGGCGGGGGCCGATGCGCTCATCATCGAGATGCACCCGCATCCCGACCAGGCGCTCAGCGACGCCGCCCAGACAGTTTCGCCCGCTACCCTGCGCGAGATCGTCCAGGGCGCGGAGGCTATCGCCACCGCCCTGGGCCGCGCGACGGCCAGTGATGTGGCGAGCGCAGTCGAAAATCGGGCCTGATGGAAGACTGAG
>JBBQSR010000299.1:0-5330 GCA_038234855.1 Ktedonobacterales bacterium
CGAGCTTTTCCAGTTCATCCAGTTGGGCGAAGGTGGCGGTGTCTTCCGCGTCTCCACCAAAGGCGTCGTGGGTGTCGTCTATCGTCATGGCAGCTACTTTCCTTCTTAATGAGCGATTTAGGTTTCAGGGGGCGAGCACCTGGGTGTTGGGGTCCGGTGTGGACCAACTCAGTCCGGTGTGCTCGCCCCAGTCGATCAGTTTCGGTGGCGCTTTGACATCCGCTATGGCGACGATGTAGAGTCCCGTGCCCGCGCCCGCCTTGGTCGCCAGGGTCGTGCCGTCGTGCCAGCGCGCCCCTGCGGCCACCACGGCGATGCGTTTGCCATCCGCGCTCCAGGGTGAGCCGGTGAGCGGGTGCGCCCCTGGCACGGGGTCGCCCGTCGCGGGGCTGGTGAAGCTCAGCAACGCCATCACCGCCCCCGTCGCCGGGGTCGCCAGCGTCAGGGTCGTGGCGGAGCGCGCCAGCACGTTGCGGCCATCGGGCGACCACCACGCAACAGCGCCCGCCCCGTTGTCGTCCCACATCATAACAGGCGCGCCCACCCCTGTATAGATGCTCCACTTGCCCCCCCCATGCAGCAGAATTTGTGCCCCATCGGGCGACCAGGCGACGTCGTCAAAGGTGCCGCTGAGCAGTCGTCGCTTGTGGCCCGACAGATCGGTCAGCCACAGCGCATTGGCCGCGCCGTCACTGGTGGCGTAGAGGATGGCGCTGTGGTGCGGCTGCCACAATGGCCGCGCGATGGCCCCGCCGCCGAGCTGGCGCGCGACCTGCGGCTGCAATGTCCGCGCCTTCCCCCCCGGCGCGGCCAAGACCAGATCGCCCGCGTCGGTGATGTAGGCGAGCTGGCTGGCATCGGGTGGGCTGGTGGGCCAGAGCGTGCCAGTCGGGGCGGCGGCGGTGATGGCGCTGGTCGCGATGAACTTGCGCGCGATGCCATTGGGCTGGTCGGACTGCGACAGATACCACTGCATCGTGTCGCCGCTGCGTTCGCGGTAAAAGAAGCGGTTGCCCGAGGCGTCCCACCACGGATCGCCGCGCGGGGGAATCGGCGTGGGCCGCGTGATGGGGATGATGTTGCCCCCATCGAGGGAAACGACGCCCAGCGCCGCCGCGACATCAGGCAGCACCGTAGGGAAGAAGGGATCAGCGGCGGGCGCGGGCGTGATGGCGATGTAGCGCGCGACCAACTGGTGATGGTCTGGCGACCACGCGAAGCCAATCGCCTGCCCCGGCGTCACGCGGAAAAGGCCGCCGCCATCCGGCTGCATCCGGTACAGCGCCCCCGCCCGCAGGAAGGCCAGCGCCTCGCCGCCCGGCTGCCCCGAGCCGCACGCTGCCAGGGCGCACGCCAGCACGAGGCCGCACAGCAGCCAGCGGCCACGCGCGCGGTGGGCATGCGGATGTCTCACGGACGGCTCCTCTGAATCGCAGGACTGCGAGCGAGATTTCCCCGCCACATTGTAGCTGGCAACAGGGCGCGGATCAAGGGGTGCGCATCGCGCGCCCAGCGAGGAAGCTGAGCAACGCCAGGCAGGTGGCCTTCACCGTCATGTCGGCGATGTCGCGCGTGGGGTCGACCTCCACAAAGTCGAGGCCGACGATGCCATCACTCTTGCCCAAAGCAAAGAGCGCGTCGCATAGATCCGCCACGTCCATGCCGCCGGGGGATGAGGCCGGGCAGCCAGGGGCCTGGGCGCGGTCCAGCACATCCATATCTACCGTCACATAGATGCCGCCGGGGGCATGGTACGCTTGCGCGACGGCATCAACCATGACGGCGGCCAGCCCGCGCGCCCGCACCTCGCGCATGGTATGGATGCCGATGCCCGCGTCACGCGCCCACTGCGCATATTCAGCGGAGTTCGAGAAACCATGGAGGCCAATCTGCGCGACATGCCGCCCCAAGATCGCCCCGGCCTCGATGGCCCCGCGAATCGGCGTGCCATTGTTGAAGCCGTGGTCGGTGACGCGCACATCATGGTGGGCGTCGAATTGGATGACGCCGACCGTCTGCCCCAGCGTGCGCGTGCGGGCAATCAACGCCGGTCGGGTGATGGAATGATCGCCCCCGACGGTAATGACCAGCGGTCGCAGCGGCGTGGTGCCCGCCGTAGCCAGCGCTTCACCACTCGCCGCATCGGGTGTGGCGATGGCATGCAGCGCGGCCAAGGCGGCCTCGATGTGGGCATGACTGGCCGTGATGTCGAGCAGTTCCATGGCGATGTCACCCAGGTCGCGCACCCGCAGGGCGTCGAGACTGACACCATAGTCCGAGTTATAGGTAGAAAAGTCGAGCAGCACGCGGCGCAGTTCGCGCGGCAGCAGGAAGGCCCCGCTGTGCGAGAGCGAGGCACGCGAGAGCGGCGCGCCGACCACGACGGCGTCCAGCGTCGCCAGCTCCTCCGCGCCGTCCCATGGGCGCAGCCAATCCGCCGCGCGGGGGCTATGGGGATCGGGCGTGGGGGTGCGATAGCTGGCACCAGCGGGGATGAGATGCGGGATGTCGGGCATGCACGACCGCCTTTCCTGTGCCCACAGCATACCATCTGGCGCGGTGGCACGCATGCCCCCCCCCGCGAAAAACACGCGGCGCGGCGTTCTCACAGTGCGACGTGCAGGTGAGTTTGCTCACACACGGGCGACAATGGCAGCGCGGTTCGCACGCTAGGGCACATTTGCGACACAAGCTTTGTCAGGAGGCATCACAGTATGAGACGGCAAGCACGCGCGTTTTTCGTGGGCTGCATGGTGATCGCGGCATCGCTGGCAGCCTGTGGCAGCACTAATGCGAACACCACGTCGCCAGCGGGCACCCCAGCGGCCCAGACGCCAACGGCGACCAGCACGGTGGGGCTGCACCCCATGGCGGATTGGACCGCCGCCAGCGCCATCGACGCCTTCGCCAAGGATGTGCAGTTCGCGGCCAGCGCGGCCAACACGGGCTATGCCTGTGGCATGACCGCGCCCAACACCACCGTGCAATTCGCCGCCACGCAGGATGGCGGCGTCACCTGGCAAGCAGCACCCCTTCAGGCGTTTAGCGGCGTCAACTGCAACCTCCTTATCAACCCAACAGTGCCCACGGATCTCGTGATGACACTGACGATCTGCTCGCCACCCCAACTCGACTGCAACTATGGCTTCCCCGCCTATCGCTCGCGCGATGGGGGCCATCAGTGGACCTTGGTGAACGAGCCCGCCTCGAATGGCCCCATCGAAGGTTCGATGGTGTGGGCCGGGGAAGACCTCTATATCTTGACGGGGGCGAAATCGCCGACGACGCATCGGCTGGCCGTCAGCAAGGCGGGCGGCCCGACCCAGTGGGTCGACCTCCATGCGCTTTATACCCAGGTGGGCGACGGTGATGTCGCATCGGCGCAGATGTTCGCCATCGGCACGACGCTCGCTCTCAGCATCCTCGCGCCGAACTGCGCGCAACAGTGCCCCGTCGCGCGCACGGCGGATGGCGGCACCACCTGGACCGTCAGCAAGGCGACCGGAGCCACCCCGCGCTACTTCACCGCGAACACCGATGGCAAGACCTTGGTGGGCCTCAGCCAAGATGGCCAGTCGTACCTCAGTTCCAGCGATGGGGGCCTGACGTGGTCGGCACTGCCAGCGTTGCCCGCCCCTGATATCGCATACAACTTGCTCGATCTCGGGCCATCCGCGCCGGATGGGACGATCTACACCGTCCAGGTGGTCGGGCAGCCCGAGGCCGCTGGCCCCGGCACGCGGCGCATCCTGCGGCTGGCCCCCGGCGCGACGAACTGGGCGACCATCGACACGAAAGAGACGCTGTATACGCCGCTGAGCGTGTCGTGCGACGCGCAGGGGCACCCGCTGGCGCTGTGGGGCGGCAAACCCTGGACGCGCGCGGTCAATTCGCAGCCGGGTAGCGCCTATCGCACGCCGTAGCCACCACGCCACCTCATCCGCAATGTGGCACAAGCCATGCAGGGATGCCAGCAGAAATGATGGCGTGGTGCGAGATAGAGGTAGGCATTCGATGCAGACAATGCAGGGGAAGACCGTCCTGGTGACGGGCGGCAGTGATGGAATCGGGCGGGCGGCGGCCCTGGGGCTGGCGAAGCTGGGGGCGGCGGTCAGCATCGTTGGCCGCACCCCCGGCAAGACCGAGGACGCCGCCCGCGACATCCGCGCGCAGAGCGGCAACGACGCGGTGAGCGCGCACGTGCTCGACATGTCGTCGCAACAGGCGGTCCGCAACTTCGCGGCGCGATTCCTCAGCGAGACGCCCCGGCTTGACGTGCTGATCAACAACGCTGGTGGCTTGCAGAGCACGCGGCGCGAGACGCCCGAGGGCCTGGAACTGACCTTGGCGACGAACTATCTGGGGCCGTTCCTGCTGACGAATCTGCTGTTGGATCGGCTGCGGGCCAGCGCCCCCGCGCGGGTCATCACCGTCAGCTCGCTCGCCGAGCGCATCGGGACGCTGCGCTTCGACGACCTGCAATCGCGCGAGCACTATTCCGGTTTCGCGGCCTATGCCCAGTCGAAGCGTGCCGACCTGATGTTCGCGTTGGCGCTGGCACGGCGGCTGGCGGGGCCAGGGGCGGGCGTCACCTCGAACGCGATGCATCCGGGCTATGTGCGCTCCAGTTTTGGGACGACGCAGGGGGGGCCATCCGCGCTGTTGATGCAGGCGATACGGCCCCTGGGCCGGACGCCCGCGCACGCGGCGGAAACACTGGTGTGGCTGGCCTCGGACCCCCAGTTCGACACGGTCAGCGGGCGCTTTTTCACCGAGCATCGGCGCGCGGGGGCGTCGCGTGGCGCGCATGATGTGGCGGCGCAGGATCGGCTGTGGGAGATGAGCGAAGCCCTGACCGAGCTGCGCGGCGTGCTTGTCCGCTCTTGACGCGGTGCGGGTACAATCTGTGATAGAGATGCGCCGCGTGGAGCGCACCCAGACCGACCGACCAACGAGGAGCACTAGCAAACGATGAAAGCGACATGGAACGGGGCCGTGCTGGCCGAGAGCGACCAGACGATTGTGGTGGAAGGCAACCAATACTTTCCACCTGACGCCGTTCATAAAGAATATTTCCAAGAGAGCAGCCTGCACTCTACCTGCCCGTGGAAGGGCGAGGCGAGCTATTACACCGTGGTGGTGAATGGCCAACAACACGCCGATGCCGCGTGGTACTATCCGCAGCCCAAAGATGCGGCCAAGCAGATCACAGATCATATTGCCTTTTGGCACGGTGTGAAAGTAAGCTAACCTGTTGTGTCCTGAGGAATGACCGAGTGGCCCCGGCGGCCTGAGCAAAAACAAAATTAAACAAAATTTTTAGTACAACC
>JBBQSR010000300.1:0-5288 GCA_038234855.1 Ktedonobacterales bacterium
CAGGGCGAGCCGACCTGGGTCGACGTCGATGCGCTGACGTGGGACCACGAGCAGGGGCCGCCCACGTGCCCACACTGCGGCGCGTGGGTACGGCCCGCCGTCGTTTGGTTTGGCGAGCAACTGCCGCCGGGGGCCTTTGAACGCGCGGTGGCGCTGACCGAGGCGGCGGACGTGCTGCTGGCCGTGGGCACCTCGGGCGAGGTACAGCCAGCGGCATCGTTGCCCACCATCGCGCGGCGGCATGGGGCACGGGTCATCGAGGTCAACCCGCTCCCCAGCGAGATCACGCGTCGCGCCCACCTCTTCTTGCCGGGTCCGTCCGGCGAGGTGCTGCCGCTGATCCTCGCGGCCATGCAGGGGGCGGGATAGCTGCGCCCGCTACTCCGCCACTGGGGGATAGACCAGATAGCTCAGCACCCAGCCGATGATGGCCGCGCCAAAGATGGAGCCGACCCACAGATGCACCTGCCAGGCGATGCCCACCGTCGCCAGCAGGTTCACATAATATGCCAACCACAGCGCGACGGGGACCAGGAAGGCGAAGAGGCGAAACGGGATCGGGCTGCTGGACGCCGAAGGGCGCAACACCAGCAGCAGCACATCCCCGATGATCCCCGTGGCGATCGCCGTCGGAATCAGCGAGGGCGACCCCTCGACGGCGCTGATAAGCGTCATGCTGAAACCCAGGAAGATGGTCAAGGCCCCAGGGAAGAGCGGCCATCGCTTCACCATAAAGAGCACGAAGCCCATCGTCAGCGCGGTGAAAAACACGATGCTCGCCAGCCCGAGGCTCTGCGTGATGAAGGGATCGATCGGCGGATAGGGCGTGGCATGGTACAGGTCCACATCGCCATACGCGGGCCACAGGTTCGCCAGCGGGTTCAGGAACTGTGACAGCAAGCACACCACCGTGAAGGCGAAGGTCGCCGACAACAACAGCGGCATCTGTTGAAGACCATGCAGCGGTTCCGTGCGATTCATTGCTGCCCGCACCGGGCCGGTGAAGACGATGGCCAGGCTGAGCATCAGCAACAGATGCGTCGGGCTGACCGTGGCCGCGATATCCTTTTCGATGCCAAAGAGCGTGTGCCAGGTCAGGTCGCCGACGCCCGCGAAGACCAATAAGATGATGCCAACGAGGGTCATTTCATAACCCGCCGGTACCGCTTTGTTCCAGGCGTAGCCCTGCGCATGGTTGCGACGCATGATGAGCAGCGTGCTGACGATGACCGCCAGCACGCCCGAGTAGAGGATGCCATGCCAGGGAGTGAAAAACGTTTCGAGCTTCGGCGTGCGGCTATGCGCGATGGCGTCAGCGAAGCCCCCCACCAGCGGCCAAAACGAGATCGCCAACATGAAATAGTCGAAGCCTAGGCTGCCCGGCGGACGCCCCGCCCGTGGCTCTGGTGTGACCGAGGGAGCCACCAGCACTGCCCCCCCCATTTCTTCGGTTGCCATAGTGTCCTTTGTTTCTGCATGCCCACCAGGCCGTCGCTGGTCTGGTGGGTTCAGCGTTGCGACGCGCTGCTGGCATCATCGCACAAAATCGCCGACCGTGGCAGACGAGGCGGCGGGCACCGCCTGCGTCTGCGCCAGGGTGAAGGCGAAGGTCGAGCCTTCGCCGCTGATGCCGCTGCTTTCCACCCAGATCTTGCCCCCCATGGCCTCGATGTATGAGCGACAGATCGCCAGGCCCAGCCCCGTGCCCGGCACCGGTGAGGCGATGTCGCGGTCGAGCCGCATGAACCGCTGGAAGAGCAGGGGGATGTGCTCAGGCGGGATGCCCAACCCATGATCGTGGATGGCGACCTCGACCATCTCGCGCGCCGGGGTGGCCCCGTGCGACGCGCTTGCCGACGTCCCCTGTGAAAGGGCACGCACCTCGATGGCGGTGCCCGGCGCGGAATATTTACAGGCATTCGACAACAGGTTCAGCAAGACCTGGACGAGGTTTTCGTTGTCGGCCAGCACCCACAGCGCCTCATCGATCTCGATCAAGACATCGCGTTCACGGTCGCCCGCCATGCTGTGATCGAGCAAATGAATGGCCGCGATGGCCGCCGCGCGCACATTCACCGGGGCGAGCGCGATGTCGCCAGTGGTCGCCTCGATGCGCCGCACCGCCAGGATCGATTCGACGATGCCCTCCATATGGTTCACGGTTTCGACGCCCCGCGAGAGCATGTAATCTTGTTGGTCGGGGTCTTGGCGCTTGCCAAGCTCGCGGGCCAACACCAGGTAGCCTCGCATCGACATCAGCGGGGTCCGCAGTTCATGATTGACATTCGAGATAAAGAGCGTCTTCAGGCGGTCCAGTTCGCGTTCGCGGCGATAGGCGATGTCGGTGGTATTCAACCGACGTTGTATCTGGCGCAAGCTGTTGGTCGTGACATAGACCAGCACGCCCAAACCGATCTGTTCCGCGATGGGGTCGATGTAAAAGCCAAGCGCCCCACCACTGACAAAGGCGGCGTTCAACGCGGCGTCATGCGTCGTCAGCGAGAGGACGAGAAAAGTGAAGATCGGCGTGAAGATGGTGATGGCGATGATGAGCCGTGGCCCACCAATGAGGCCCGCCAGTGCGATGGGAAAGAGCAGCAGCGCGAACTCTGGCATGGTGCTCAGCGCGAGCGGCCCCGAAAACATCGTATCAGCGCTGATCAAAAAGTAGAGCAAAATCGTGACCGCTAGGAACAATGCCAGCGAAGAAATGGCGATCCGGTGGCGACGCAGCGCGATGAAAGAGACGAGACAGCCACCAAAGACGATGCCGTTCTCTATCGACGATAAATAGGGGCCAGAACCGCCGTTCATTTGTGCGTTGCTAATATCCGAGAAGATGCCCAAGGGAAACGCGATGCCAGAGAGGATGAGAATGGCGGGGACGATGTAGCGGAGCACACCAAGGAGGCGTTGGTCTTCAAGCTGGGCGAGTCTGACCCGTTCAGCGGCGGTGATAGTTTGTTGCTCCAGGTCGGGGAGCGGTTCATGATCAAATGGGGTAGGGGCTGTCATCCTTCGTGTCCTTCTTCTTGGGCGAGTGCCGCCATCCGCGTCAGGCGCTGATGGGGATCGGCCTCGATCACCTCGCGGATCGCCGCGACGAGCAGGTAGGGGTCGAGGGGCTTGCGCAGATAGCGGTCGGCACCGCTATACATGCCGATCTTGGTGTCGCGATCTTGGATCATGGCGGAAAGGATGATGAGGGGCAGATCCTCCGTCTCGGGGTCGCCCCGCAACGCGCGCACCAGTTGGTAGCCATCTAGCTCGGGCATGCGCACATCGATGACGACGGCGTTGGGGCGCTCATCGACTCCCAGTGAGAGACCATGCACGCCTTCAAAGGCCGTCACTACCTCGAAGACCCAGAAGAGGCGCAGCGATGCCACCAGCACATCATTGAGATGCGGGTCATCGTCCACCACTAATACCTTAAATGGTCGCGCCTCCCCTGGCTCATTCCTTTGGGTCATGGCAAGCTCCCATACATCACCTGGGATATCCACCACGCATCGCGCGCTCGGAGCATGGGGAAGATCATATGCTAGAGGCTAGCATAGGCGTCGCCAATAGTCAAGCGATCACATTCGTTGGCTATGACGTCGCGCAGCCAGCCCAAACATCAAGGTGAGCGCAGGTGTGTGAGTCGCGCTGAAGAGGCAGATGCCCATGCGACACACGCTGATGGGCACAATAGAGCGGGCTAGCGGTCCAGCAGATTTTCGCCGCGCAAGCGCCGCGTCACATAGCCCAAGATGCCGATGGCCATGACGCCGAGGATCGTCAGCGCGATGGCATAGGAAAACTCTTTCGCCAGGGGGTCATCGGCGAAGATGTGCAGGGTCGTCAACCAATCCGACACGGCCTTGTTCCAGGCGAGGGCGGTCACCAGGCCCAGCGCGGAGGAGAGCAGCGCCACCACCGAGATGATGATGCTGCTGGTGACGACGGCGACGCGCTTCAACTGGGCGTTGGCGACATCTTGCGCGATGTGCTGCATCGCCAGGAACTGCTCGACGGTGAAGAGGCGGTGGCGCTCTTCCTCTTGCTCGACCTCGCGCTTTACCATCTGTTCGATGATCGCTTCGGTGGGCTGGGGCGGCGTGGCGGCGGGCGCGGCGCTGTCGGTGGGCTGCTCTGACATGGGCATGGCATCCTTTGTCGAACGTAATGAGTGCGGGAACCATTCGTATTGTATGTCGCTCTGCCGCCAGCCCGTCAAGCCGTTCGTCCTATTGCCCCGGCACGCGGTGCGCGCGCATGATACGATGATCCATGCATTCACGCCCCCAAGGAGCCGTCGCCCATGACCCCGTCGCCCGCGCCCACCGACAGCGCCGCGCCCGCCGCCACACCACCACCGCCGGTCGTCGCCCCACCCGCGTCGCGCCAGATGCCCTGCCCACAGTGTGGCCACGCCATGCCCGACCTCAAGGGCGGCAAAGCCAGCATCTGCACCAATTGTGGCTACAAAGATTCGTGCTGCTATTAAGGAAAAAGGGGAGCATATGCCACAGTTTCGCCGCGCCGTCATCATCGGCGCGTCCTCGGGGATCGGCCTAGCGCTGGCTCGCGCGCTGGCGGCGGATGGCGCGCAGGTGGCACTGGTCGCTCGCCGCGCGGCGGAGCTGGACCGCGCCGTGGCCGATATCGGCCCCGAGCGCGCCCACGCCTATCCCCATGATGTGACGCAGACCGACGAGATCCCTGCGCTCTTCGCTGCCATCGCGCACGACCTGGGCGGGGTCGATCTGGTGGTCTACGCGGCGGGCATCTTGCCCGATCAGCCGCATGACGCGTATAACACCGCGCTGGACGCCCAGATCATCGCCATCAACTTCACGGGCGCGGTGGCGTGGCTGAACGCGGCGGCGGCACGCTTCGCCCGCACGCGCGACGGCACCATCATCGGCCTCGGCTCCGTCGCGGGGGATCGCGGGCGGCGCGGCAATCCGGTCTATGGCGCGACGAAGGCGGCGCTGGCGGCGTATCTAGAGTCGCTGCGCAATCGGCTGGCGGTGCGCGGCGTCACCGTCGTCACGGTCAAGCCCGGCTACGTCGCCACCCCGATGCTGGCGGGGGCCAAGACGCCGCGCTTCCTGCCGATCATCACGCCCGAGCGCGCGGCCAGCGACATCCTCGCCGCCGCCGCGCGGGGCAGCGTCGTCGCCTATGTGCCGCCCGTGTGGGGGATGATCATGCGCGTCATCCGCGCCATCCCCTCGCGCCTGTTTCGGGGGCTAAATGTATGAGCACCCGTCGCATCCCGCATCCCTTGCCCATCGAAC
>JBBQSR010000301.1:0-5286 GCA_038234855.1 Ktedonobacterales bacterium
CCATCACAAAGGGCGCGGTGAACTCGTAGACCATCTCGACTGTCTCGTGAATCGTTTTGTCTGTCATGCCCAGCAGTTGGAGGATCAGCTTCGAGGCGGCCATGGCTTTGACGGGTTGGCCGATCGCCGCACCGATGAAGGTGTCGAGTTCCGCTTGGGTGACGGGGGCGCTGCTCGGCACATGCCAGACCTGCCCCAGCGCCTCAGCGCGGGTGCCTAGGGTCGCCAGCAGCTTCCCAAAATCCGGCGCATAGGTGAAGGTGTGCGGTTGATCGGTGCGACCCATGAGGGTGACGCGCTTGCCCGCCAACGCCGGATAAAAGAGGCGCGTCCCCGTGGTGAGGTCATCGGGGCCAAAGAAGTCGGAGCCACGTGCCCGTGCTACCCGTACCTGGCCACTCTGGTGCGCCGCTGCCAAGGTCTCGGTCATCTGTTGGCGGACCTTGCCTTTGCGCGTGTGGGCGTTATACGGGGTCGTCTCGCTCATGGGCTGACCATGGGTGTCGCCGTACATATACAGGTTCTCGGCGACGATGAGTTTCGCCCCCGTCGCGGCGGCCCCAGCGAGGATCGCCGCCTGCATCGGCGGGAATTCGCTGGCCCAGGCATAGTACGCGGGCTGCGCGCATTGATAGACCGCTGCCGCGCCGTGGGTCAGCGCGCGCACCTGGTTGGGGTCAGCGGCATCACCTCTGGCGATCTCGGCTCCTGGTGGCAGATCTGTGGTCGCGCCATGGCGATTGATCAGCCGCACACGCTGGCCGAGGCGGAGGAGTTCGCGGGCTGTCCACTTGCCCAGCGGACCGGTGCCAAAGATGACATGGAGTTCATTAGTGGGAGACATCGGGGACACTCCTTGGTGGTGGTCGGGCAGAGGAGAGAACGAGGAAAATATTGCAATCCGCTCTTCTCTGCCCATGGTTGAAAGTGGGTGGGGGTTCAGTATAGGGCGCGAGACCTTCCTGCCTCCACCCTGTTGCCCTTTAGGGAGGCTAGGCGATGGCGGCCTGGACGACTGGTTGTGCGGAATGAACCGCCGCCCGTTGTTGGCGCAGGGAAACGAGCTCAAAGATCAACGCTGCCAGGACGGCCACGGCGGCGACGGTCAGCGCGATGGCGGCGTAGAACGCGACGGTACCAATGCCCCCAAAGGTCCACGCCTCATTCAGCATGGTGCAGAGCGTGTTGTCCTCACGTGCAAGCGATGGTTCTCGTTCGCGGTGCGGGGGAGTGGGGCACACGAACGACTGAGGGGGAATGGCACCTCGTTCAGGTGAGAAACGCTGCTCACGATGGCCCTGTGGGAGATCTACAGGGATGTGGGGGACCGGTACACCCATGGCGAGCAAAAAAGCAAGTCGCATAAAGAGCGCCAACTTGCACCCATGGTCGCCGACGAGCTTCGGCAATTGGCGTGCATATCCCCGCATCAGCGCCAATTCACCAGCGCGAACGCCGCCCAGCGCTGCCGCCACAATCGCCTCTCAGTGTGCTTTCCGTTCCTCGTAGTTGACCGTTGGGTCAGGGGTTGGCACCTTCCATGCAGGTACTGGCATGACACGCACCGCCTCGTGACAGCGAACGCTTGCGCCCCCATCGAGGTGCGCGCCGGCTCACGCGCTCGTGCCACCCCCCTCTCTGGGAGCTTCCCCTTCCCACGACTCCCGCACCAGGGTTGCGCTGGTCCCCCCTAACGATCGTTGCTGGGCTGCATGACTCGGCGACCACTGCCCTCTGAGGAACACCACCATGGCCACCCTGCTCTATCGTCTCACGCATTTGAAAGGCACCAAACCCATGACCACCATGACCCCTACCCGCCAGTACGTCCACCCTGACCTCACCGGCTCGCTCGTCGCGGTCAAACCGCGCTACGATAATTTCATCGGCGGACGCTGGGTCGCCCCCATCAAGGGCAACTATGTCGCGGATATCTCGCCCACCACCGGCAAGGTGATCACGCAGGTCGCGGAATCTACCCTGGAAGATGTCGAACTCGCCCTCGATGCCGCGCATGCCGCGAAAGACGCCTGGGGCAAATCCTCCCCGACTGAACGCGCCCGCGTGCTCAATACCATCGCGGATGCCATGGAGCAGCACCTGGAAATGCTGGCGATTGCCGAAGCCTGGGAAAATGGCAAACCCGTCCGTGAAACGCTGGCCGCCGATCTACCCCTCGCCATCGATCACTTCCGCTACTTCGCGGGTGCGGCCCGCGCGGAGGAGGGCCGCATGACCCAGATCGATGAGCACACCGTCGCCTATCACTTCCAAGAGCCGTTGGGCGTGGTAGGCCAGATCATCCCTTTCAACTTCCCGCTGCTGATGGCCGCCTGGAAGATCGCCCCCGCGCTGGCGGCGGGCAACTGCACCATCCTCAAGCCGTCCAGCACGACACCGTGGTCGATCCTCAAACTGATGGAGATCATCAGCGATGTCGTCCCGGCGGGGGTCATCAACGTCATCAATGGACCTGGCGCGGAGATCGGCAAGGCGCTGGCCACCAACAAACGCATCGCCAAAATCTCCTTCACGGGTGGCACCGTCACCGGGCAGAAGATTCTGGAATATGCCGCCGACAACCTGATTCCCTCCACGGTGGAGTTGGGCGGCAAGTCGCCGAACATCTTCTTCGCGGATATCATGCAGGCCGACGACGCCTTCTTTGACAAAGCCATCGAGGGACTTGTCCTCTTCGCCTTCAACAAGGGCGAGGTCTGCACCAGCCCCAGTCGCGCGCTGATCCAAGAGTCGATCTACGCACCATTCATGGCGCGCGTGCTGGCCCGCGTGAAGGCCATTCGCCAGGGCGACCCGCTCGACCCGACGACGCAGGTCGGCCCGCAAGCCTCCGCTGAGCAATTCGCCAAGATCGAGCGCTATCTGCAGATCGGCCTGGCCGAGGGCGCGGAGTTGCTGATCGGCGGCGCACCGACACGCCTCAATGGCGAATTGGCCGGGGGCTACTTCATCCAACCGACGATCTTCAAGGGCCACAACAAGATGCGGATCTTCCAAGAAGAGATCTTCGGGCCGGTGCTGGCGGTGACGACCTTTAAGGATGAGGCCGAGGCGTTGGCCATCGCCAATGACACGATCTATGGCCTGGGGGCGGGCCTGTGGACGCGCGACGCCAGCCGCGCCTTCCGCATGGGGCGGGGCATCCAGACGGGCCGCGTCTGGACGAACTGCTACCACCTCTACCCGGCGGGGGCGGCCTTTGGCGGCTACAAATCCTCCGGCATTGGGCGCGAGAACCATCGGATGATGCTGGAACACTACACCCAGACGAAATGCTTGCTGGTCAGTTACGATCCCAACGCGATGGGCTTGTTCTAGCCCAGACTGAAGGCCGCACGCTGCGCGCATGACTCCCAGTGAACGAGCGCGCTCGTTCACTGGGAGTCATGCGGGGAATTGCTGGGGAGAGCAATTCCCCGCTGGGTCTTTTGGGTTTATGTGCGCCACCTTTTGCCAGGCGCTCATCGCTGAGCATAAAGCGGGCACGATGCAACTGAGCATCTTTCACCAAGAAAGGTTAACCTTATGCAGATTGTCGTTCCCTTGGATGGTACCCTACGTGCTGAAACGGTGCTCCACCCCCTCAAGGTGCTGGCACGCCGCGTGGCGGAACCCAGCACGATGACCTTGGTACTGGTGCAATCCGCCGCGGCGGATACCGCTCATGCCCAACCCTACCTGGCCACCATCAAAGCCAGTGACGATCTGGCACACCTCACCGTGCAGACGCGCTCCCTCGCGGGCGATCCCGCCGAACGCATCTGCGAAGTGGCCAAGGAGCAGGGCGCGGACCTCATCCTGATGGCGAGCCACATGGCGATGCTCGATCCGCTCACCGGGGGAAGCGTGGCGGAAACCGTAGCGCGGTGTGCGAACGTGCCGACGTTGATCCTGCGTCCCGAAGGGTTCGCCTTTCCCGATCTTCCGCGCTATACGTCGTTGACGATCGCAATTCTCATGGCGATGCCGCTGGCCGATGCCACGGCGCTCCAGCCATGCGTGCGGCTGGCCCAACTGTTCGATGCTGATCTGCTGTTAGTGGGGGAACATACCACTCGTCGCGGCGAAGATGCGGTGCGCTATGAGGTGCTCACCACGGTGGCGCGTCAGATCGAGCGCGTGGGCATCGCCGTGGCACGCTCGATGACGCCAGCGCCGATCACGAACCAAGTCGCGGCATTGCTCCATACGCATCAGATCGCCATCATCGCGCTCCCCCTCGGCATGGCGGGCGCAGACATCGCCGCACGCGATATGTTGCAGGATATCACCGCGCCCACCTTGCTGTTTCATACGTAACATCATGCGTCGCCCCCCGCGTTGCTGATATCCCCCTAGGCAAGGTCACACCACGATATCAGGAGAAGCACATGCATATTTTAGTACCCCTCGATGGTTCGCCGCTGGCCGAGCGGGCGATTGGATCGTCAGCCAGACTGCTGCGACGCGCGACTGATCCTTCGTCGTTGACCTTGCTCAACGTTATCACAGCCGGTTCCGTTGCGTATGATGTCACGGGCTTCGCGCCCCCCGTCACCGAATCAGCATTTCAAGCGGCTATCGCGGGGGGCGAGCAGTACCTCGCGCAGGTTACGGCGCGGCATGCCCTCGCTGACCTTCAGGTCATCACCCTCGCCCAAATGGGCGGTACCGTCGTCAACAATATCTGCCGCGTCGCGCAGGAATGCCAGGTCGATCTGATTGTCATGGCTAGCCACACGCGCACCGGGATGACCCACTTCTTTTTGAGGAGTGTCGCTGAGGGCGTGATGCGTGATGCCCCAGTGCCCACCATCATCGTCCATCGTGAGGCCCCCCACTTCCCGCCACTTGGGCGCGATGAACCCTTTACCATCCTCATCCCGCTCGATGGGACGCCCTTGGCTGAAGCGGTCGTCGTCCCAGCGGTAAAGTTGGCGGCCCAGTTCCATGGTGCGATTCGTGTCATGCGGGTGTTGCCCGCGCATCTGGGCGGCGTCCCCACCGAGCGCAGTCAGGTGGCGGAAACGCAGGCCTATTTTGCCCATCTGCGCCCACTGGTAGAAGGCCAGGGGGTCGCGATGTCTGAAAATATCGCCTGGGGGGAGGTGGCGGAACATATCACCGCAGTCGCGCAGGAGTTTCAGACCGATCTGCTGGCCATCGCCACGCATGGGGCGATGGGCCTGGCACAATTGCACCAAGGCAGCATTACGCTCGACCTGCTTCATCATTTGCCGACGCCGATGTTGATCGTACATCCGGTAGCAACGCCCACGAACACGG
>JBBQSR010000302.1:0-5264 GCA_038234855.1 Ktedonobacterales bacterium
GGACCATCAATGACAACCGCAAAGCCAAAGGCGACATGATCCCCTATTTCCAGGCGGGTGAGTCCATCCTGGTCGCCAATGGTAATCCCAAGAACATCACCAAGAAAGAAGACCTCTGCGGCCTGAACGTCGCCGTGCAGAAGAACACCGTCGAGCAAGCGGAGATCGACAACAACGACGGCTCTGCCGATGGCAAGAACGGCAACCCCACCGCGCTCAACATCGCGGGCGGTGCCTGTGCGAAGAAGCCCGTCAAGGTGCTGACCTACACCCTGCAAACGGATGTCATCCAGCAGTTGATCAATGGCCGTGCCGATGCCACCTACCAAGATTCGCCCGTCACCGACTACTTCCTGGGTCTCAATAAGGGGAAGGTGCAGCAGGGCGGTGCCCTCACCGTCGCCCCAGCACCAGAGGGCATCTATGTCCGCAAGGACAACACCCCGCTCGAATCGGCCCTGACCGCCGCGCTGACCGCGATGCGTGCTGACGGCACCTATAAGGAGATTCTCGACAAGTGGACCGTCACGGCCAACGCTTATCCCGCGCTCCCCTAACGGGGCGTCGCCACATCGGGTGCGCTACAGCGCGTGGCGCACCCCCCTTTTCCATCACATGCCACGGGAGCGCCGCCCATGGATTCTCTCCTCCATTTCTTTCAGTCCATCCTCACCTTGAAGGGGTCGTTCGAGTGGGCGACCGTGGGGCGTTTCTTATTCAGCGGGTTCATTCTGAAGGGTGCGCTCATCACGGTCGTGCTGGCGGTGCTGGCGCAAACCGTGGGGACGTTGCTTGGCCTCGTCCTCTATCTGCTGCGTCAGGCGAAATCCCCCGCGCTGCGTTGGCTGGCTGAGGGCTATATCTGGCTCTTTCGCGGCACGCCCCTCGTCGTACAAATCCTCTTTCTCTACAACATCATCCCGCGTCTGGGATTGGTGCAAACACTGCAAGGTATCACGATTTTTGATGTGCTCGGGTTTAGCCCCGTGAGTGGCAACTATATTCCGTTCGATGCCTTCCTGGCCGCATTCATCGCTTTCTCGCTCAACGAGGGCGCGTACATGGCCGAGATCATTCGCGCGGGCATCGACTCTATCGATGTCGGGCAGATGGAAGCGGCGAAGTCGTTGGGCATGCCCTACGGCCTAGCGATGCGGCGCATCATCCTGCCGCAGTCGGCGCGCGTCATCATTCCCCCGCTCGGCAACGAATTCAATAACATGCTCAAGACGACATCCCTCGCCATCGTCATCAGCCTCAATGAGTTGTTAGGCATCGCCCAAGGCATCGGCACCGCCACCACGCACGGGTTGGAATTGCTTGTCGTGGCGTCCTTCTGGTACCTGGTCATGACGACGATCTGGAGCTTAGTGCAGGCCAACCTGGAGCGGCGCTTTAATCCATCAGGCACCCCGGCGCGCGCCTCGTTCCTGGCTCGCTTGCTGGGCCGTGCCCCGCGCGATGCCACCCCCGCGACCCTCGTGGGCACCACCAACCGTTAATTCATCCCCCGCAGAATCCGAGGGCGACCAAGATGAGCGAACAGACAATTCCAACGACAAATGGCACGGTACCCATGGTGGACGCGCGCGATGTGCACAAACGCTTCAACCAGACCGAGGTGCTGCGTGGCATCTCGCTGAACGTCGCGCGGGGCGAGGTCGTGGTCATCATCGGGCCGAGCGGCTCGGGCAAGACGACCTTCCTGCGCTGCCTGAACCACCTAGAAAAGATCCAGCAGGGCAGCATCAGCATCGATGGCGAAAACATCGGCTATCGCCAAGTCAACGGCAAACTGGTCGAGGACAAGGAAGCCAACATCGCCAAGGTGCGCGCGGGCATCGGCATGGTCTTTCAGCGATTCAACCTCTTCCCCCACATGACGGCGCTGCAAAACATCATCGAAGCGCCCACGCACGTGCAGGGGCTGTCGAGGGTCGAGGCCGAGGAGCGCGCCCGTGCATTGCTGACGAAGGTCGGGCTAGACCACAAGGCCGACGCCTACCCCAGCAGGCTCTCTGGTGGCCAACAGCAGCGCGTCGCCATCGCCCGTGCCCTGGCGATGACCCCCAAGCTGATGCTTTTCGACGAAGCGACCTCCGCGCTGGACCCCGAACTGGTGGGCGAGGTGCTGAAGGTGATGAAGCAACTCGCCGAGGAGGGCATGACGATGGTCGTCGTCACGCACGAGATGGGCTTTGCCCGTGACGTGGCCGACCGCGTGGTGGTGATGGACCAGGGCCAGATCATCGAGCAAGGCCCCCCCACGCAGCTTTTCAACGCGCCCCAGCAAGAGCGCACCCGTACCTTCCTGGGGATGGTTGAGCGCGCCCTCTGACGCCGCCCATCCGCGCCCGTTTTTCCGCTGGCACCTGCTCGCTCGCCGCGACGAGGTGCCAGCGTCGCGCCAGGGCCAGGGTACCCGAATCTCCCACCCAGATGCCCCTGTTGCCTCGACTTTTTTGTGAGTGTCACAAAGTCGTAGACAACCCGCATGGCTGCCTTTTGAAATGGATATCACCGTTACACAGATCGTGGATGTGGCGCACGCGGCGGCCCCTCGATATCGCGTGTTGTGGGGCGCATTACGCCCTTTCGTTGATGGAAACGCTGCTGGTATGGGCATTTTATCGTCGATCTGTAAATTTTCTTTGCTCCCCCCCCTTGCGCGAATCAGGGGTGGTATGTTAGACTTTGTTTTGTCCGGTAGTGATGCACATGGGTGCTGCTACCGCTGATATGGCGAAGCGAAAAGGTGCCTTGAGCTGTAGCCGTGAGTTTGATGTGTAGTTGGTTGTTGGAGGAAACACAGCGTGACCACTCTTCGTAATCGCGTTTTCACTGTCGTCATGGGTTTGGCGATGGCTGCCCTGGCCGTTGCCCCCTCGTTGCCGGCCCAAGCGTCTCAGACGACGCCTGATGATGTTGCCCAGGTTTATTCGCTGGTCAATGTCGCGAACTTCATTCAGCAAGTGACCGCGGTCTGCTTGCAGCGCAACACCGAGTTGAATCTGGACAACATCTGTGCCCAGATCGAAAACATCTCGGTCCAGGCCTCCCACAATGCCAAACTGTTGATCTACTCGGTCAATGGCACGGCCCCGAACAACTATCCCGTGACCAAGGCCCAGCAGTGCCTGATCCGCACCCTACAGAACTTCCCTTACAACAGTGAGGGTGGCTTCGTGACGGGCGTCGACATCGGCTCCTCGTCCCGCGAGTACAGCAGCAGCCGCCAGTATTGTGGCGTCACCACCGTTCCTCGTTGGGATTCGCGTGCTGGTCGCTACATCCAGGTCCTCCACATCATTGGCCTCAATGATGTTCTGAACCACTACGCCTACCTGTCCGGCTTCCAGGTGCCCACCCCGGTCGGTTACGTCAACCTGCCCCAGGGCTATGGCATCTTCAACGTCGGCATGGCCATCGCGCAAAACTGTGGCTCGCTCGGCTTCAACGCCAGCGTCCGCTCGTGGTGCCGCTCGTACTACAACACGCTCGCCTTCGAGTCGAACACCGTCCAGAACTACGTGACGTTCAACTTCGGCAACGTCCCGTTCAACAACTTCTAAACGGTTCGTCTCCCTCGCGGAGCACACTGGTGGGGGCGATGTTCGCACCGTCTCCACTGGTACAACGGTCCTGATGTGTCAGGCACCTGGCATAGCAAGATTTTCAAAAGCCCACCCACCCGCACTGCCGGTGAGTGGGCTTTTTCGTGGGCGCACTCACGTCATCCGCGTTGCCCACGTACCCTGCGCCAATAGTCCCACAAGCTGGCACTCCCCCATGCGAGATGTTACACTACCCTTGTCGAACCCCTTTTTCTTCTGTTTAGGTTCGGACCTGCTCTGCGAATGTCGTAACACTGCCGATTATATATGGCATGGTGCTGATATCTCTGTGACGCATGCATGCTTCCCCCACGCGCGGTGTTTCCCTCCCTCACAGGCAGCATCTCTCTTTCGTGCCTGCTATGGCTATTTTTGAGGAGTCACCCTTATGTCACCGAAGCGTTCTTTTTCTGCCGGTGTCGTCTTCGCGGCGTTCCTGGGAATCGTTTTGTTGGGGGCGAATCTGTTCTTTACCTCGGGGATCGCCCATGCGAATGGCACCCCAGCCCACCAGACCCTGCCCGATGATGTCACCGCCCTACACCACCTGCTCGACAACGCCTATTTCCTGCAAATCGCCTCCGAGGCGTGTGGCGCGCGTGCCGCTGCCCCCGACCTGAAGGCGCTGTGTGACGCCATCCACGCGAACCAAGTGGCCCAGAGCCGCAATGTGCAGGCCACGCTTTATGCCCTTACCGGCCAGCGCCCCTGGAATCCGCAGCTTTCGTCGCAAGATCAAGCGATTGTCGAGAACCTGCTGTTCGGCGATTTCCCCAACGCCGGCGACTTTGGGGTGGCCGCCATCGACGCGATGATCACCAAGTTCAACGATTCCGATGCGCAGTCATCGCTGTGCGCCAATCGAGCCTTCAAGTATCAGACGCACCACTTCTGCCAGACGCTCAACGCTATCGATGCGTCGCAAGCCAACGCGGTAGAAGATTACAAAAAGTTCCACTTCAGCGACATCCCTTCGACGGTCGTCCCAGTCCATTCGCACCCCTAGCGGCGCACCATGCGTCCATTCCCCCATACGCCAGGCACACGCCCTCGCCTTCCCAGGAGCGGGGGCGTTGGCTATATCCGTTGCAGGTTGACGAGCGCGAGGGAGGGTTGACCGCCGCTGTCGGTGCGATACCACAGCGCCGTCCCTTGTTGCCCCAGTTGTGGGCCTTCCTCCGTGTCATCGGCACCGATCAGCGCCGCCGCGTGCCGAACGAGGTCATAGGCCCTCCGTTGCTGGCCGTCATCCCACACTACCAGGCGGGTGCCCGCGCTCAGTTGCGTGAGGTGTGCGGTCGTGAGCATCGTCACCTCGTACCCCACCGCGTTCGGGTCGGTGACGGGCGCGAAGGCGGTGATGTGCTGCATGCCCGTCGCCGCGTCGGGGTGCGCCCAATAGAGCGTCGTTCCCCCCAGCGCCAGGCGATCCGACGCAGCCGCGAAGGTGAGGGCACTCAGCACTGTATCCGTCCCCTTTTGAGCGTCGTAACAGTGCACCGACTCGTCGCTGGCGCTATAGACCAGCAGCGGCCACGCGACCGTCAGGGTGCTCAGCGTCGCCCCAGCGGGCAGCCGCAGCGCCAGGGGGGCGCTGTTGCCCGTCGCCATATCCAGCGTGTTGAGGCTGGCGGGCGCTTTCACCGCGCT